>JAGCXJ010000110.1 GCA_017961385.1 Lachnospiraceae bacterium | reverse complement strand
TGAGTCGGGCAGCTATCCTTATACAGTAAACGGAGAAAAGAGCACTGTATACGTTAACAAGATAATGGATCTTTGGTATGTGGTCCTGGTGGTAAGCAACAGCGAGCTGTATGAGGATGTACGAGGACAGCTCATTGTAAATGTCATCATATGTTCTATCATATTCTTTATGATAGCCACATTCTATTACATCGGTTACAGAAACGAACAGGATACCAATAAGCGGATGGAGGAGATGAAACTAGAGGAACAGAAGACCGCTTATGAACGAAGGGTGCTCGAGCTTGAGAAGGATGCCGCAAATGCATCGAACAAGGCAAAGAGTGATTTTCTGGCCAATATGTCGCATGAGATAAGGACTCCGATGAACGCGATAATCGGAATGGATGAGATGATCTTAAGAGAGTCTGTGAGCGATAAGGTCAAAAAGTATGCACTTGATATACAGAGTGCGGGAAAGACACTGCTCTCGATAATCAACGATATACTCGATCTGAGTAAGATAGAGTCAGGAAAAATGGAACTGATCCCTGTCGAATACGGTTTCTCATCAGTGATGAATGATGTTGTAAACATGACAAGGAATAAGGCACATGAGAAAGGACTTGAGTTTAAGCTCAATGTATCAGAGAGCATACCTTCAAAGCTTCTCGGTGATGAAATAAGGATCAGACAGATCATGCTCAATCTCATCAATAACGCAATAAAGTATACCCACGAAGGAAGCGTGACAATAGATGTAGATTATGAAGATGATCCTCAGATGCTTAAGGTAAGAGTTTCGGATACCGGCATAGGTATCAAAGAAGAGGATATCGGAAAACTCTTTGGATCCTTCCAGCGCCTTGAAGAAGACAAGAACAGAAATATTGAGGGAACGGGACTCGGACTTAACATCACCATGCGCCTTGTCAAGATGATGGATGGAACAATCGATGTTGATAGTAAATACGGAGAGGGTACGACATTTACCGCAAAGATGAAGCAGACTGTAGTCGACAGGACGCCTGTGGGTGATTTTGCACGTAATCTTCTTGCTATGCAGGAGAAGACAAAGGATTACAGGCCGGCACTCATCGCGCCTGATGCCCGCGTTCTTGTAGTTGATGACAATGAGATGAATCTTGAGGTAATAGTCGGGCTTTTAAAGGAGACAAGGATAAATGTCTCTACAGCCGAATCGGGACAGGAATGCATAGATATCTTAAAGGAGAGATCATTTGATCTTGTATTCCTTGATCAGATGATGCCCGGGATGTCAGGGGTAAAGACTCTTGAAGAAATAAAACAGCAGCATCTGGCTGACAATACTCCTGTAATAGCTCTTACAGCCGATGCGATAGTGGGAGCACGAGACAATTACATTAAGGAGGGCTTCTCTGACTATCTGAGCAAGCCTGTAATGTATGATGCGCTCGAAGCGGTGATAAGAAAATATCTGGATGATAAGAAGATACTTAATGAAACTCAGATCTCACAGCTTGAAATGAATAAGTCTCAAGCAAAGAAGACGATCATACTTGCGATAAGCGAATCCCCTGAAGAACTAAGAGATATAAAGGCTCTTGTGGGTGATCAGTACAAGGGCGTATATGTCAAGGATATAGCCAGTGCCGAAAAGTATCTGGCAAAGCAATGATATGAAGGATCTTATTAATTCTTTGAACAATCTATGGAAAGAACTCGGACGCAGTATCTTTACCGGTGAACGATACAAAGCCAATCTTCGCGGATTGGCTTTTGGCAGTGCGCTCATAATAATACTCAGTGTGCTCACGGGTTACATGAATCTTAGCAAGGGCTTCATGCGTGAAGCGACAACGGCTATCCTTGGAATCATTTCGGGATTATTTGCTCTGTATTTTACTGTTGTAAAAAGAGACAGAAGGTTGACTATCATTGTCGCAACGCTGTATTTCATGATCAACTACACCTATGACACATTTTTTTCAACGAATGGATTTGCAATTTTGTGGACTCTTCTTCTGCCTCTGGCACTCGGGTACTTCGGCAATGTAAAATCTGGTATCTTTTTATCTGCTTATTTTGCCGTACTGTACTTTGCAGTATTCTATACTCCGCTCAGACAGATTGTTGAGAATAACTATTCCGAGACAATGCTTCAGAGATTTCCGGTCCTTTATTTTGCCCAAGCGCTTATAACCACATATATCATGGTTCAGTATCATCGTAACACTCTGCATCAGATGGATTATTCCGAGCAGCTTCTTGTTGCCAAAGAGCTTGCAGATCAGGGTAACAGGGCTAAGAGTAATTTTTTGGCAAACATGTCACATGAGATCCGCACACCGATGAATGCAATAATCGGAATGGATGAAATGATACTTAGAGAGACAGGGGAATCAAAGACGCGAAAATATGCGCAGGATATTAGGAATGCAAGCCGTACGTTGCTTTCTATCATCAACGACATTCTGGATCTGAGCAAGATCGAATCGGGAAAGATGGAACTTGTTTATGTTGAGTATGAGTTTTCAGAGGTCCTTAATGATATTGTTATCATGACCATGGATAAGGCCAAAGAAAAGGGACTGACATATAAACTCTATGCTGATCCCAATATCCCGTCAATAATGTTCGGTGATGAGATAAGGATCAGACAGATCATCTTAAATATCATAAACAATGCAATAAAGTATACTTCTGAAGGTGGAGTGACAATAGTTTTTAGTTTTGATAATGAAATAAGCAGATTAAAGTGCGTTGTTGCCGATACAGGCATGGGAATCAAAGAAGAGGATATGGACAAGCTTTTCTCAACATTTCAGAGGCTTGATGAGACAAAGAACAGAAATATTGAGGGAACAGGCCTGGGACTGAATATAACCAAACAGCTGGCTGAAATGATGGGAGGTCGGATATTGGTAACGAGTGAATACGGCAAAGGGTCTGTATTTACTATAGAGGTCATCCAGAAGGTTATCGATGCTTCACCGATTGGCGATTATTCTAAGCGTATGGTAAAGACGCAGACTCAGAAAGAAGAGTTTAAACCTAACCTTATTGCCCCAGATGCAAGGATACTTATCGTTGATGACAATGAGATGAATCTTGAGGTCATAATCGGATTATTAAGTGAATCAAAAATGAAGATCACCACGGCATTATCCGGACAGGAGTGTATAGCATGTCTCAGTAAGCAGGCGTATGACATAGTTTTGCTTGACCAGATGATGCCGAAAATGTCCGGAACGCAGACTTTAAGGATGATCAAAGATGAGCATCTGGCAGATGACACGCCTATCATAGCACTTACCGCAGATGCTATAGTAGGTGCTCGCGACAGTTATCTTAAAGAAGGGTTTACGGATTACTTAAGCAAGCCGATCATGTACGAACCACTTGAAGCTTTGCTCATGAAGTATCTGGATAATAAGTTGCTTAAAAGTGAGGATGGGATCTGTCAAAGCACAGGAAACGAGGATAAAGATGAAAAGCCTCTTGTGTTAGCTATAAGCAGTGAGCCTAAAATACTCCGAGATATCAAGTTCCTTTTGGGAGAGAAGTACAAAGGGGTATATGTAAAGAATATTGTAGATGCCGAAAAGTATCTGGCAAAGAAACCAACCGAAAGGGAGTCGTGATCATGATCGACTCCCTTTTAATTTATCATTCGCTACAAGCTCAAATATGTGGTAAAATAATACGGATATGGTATTTGAAAAGAAAAGGTGATCATTTACTATGGAGATCAAGCAGTATACAGACAGTCTGATAAATGAATTGAAAAGTTTAGGAGTTAAAAAAGGCGATATTTTATATATCTCGTCAGACGTAACTCGCTTAACATTTGATGCGTGCAGACAGTGTACACTTAAGGGAAAGAAAGACATAGATACGTTTTACAATGTTTTGACCGACGGCATCAAAGATTTGGTCTCTGAAGAAGGAACGCTCCTGTTTCCCGTGTTCACGTGGAGCTTTTGCAGAAAGATACCGTTTGATCTAAAGGCTACGCAGGGAGAAGTCGGCGCATTAAACAACTGGGTACTAAATAACAGATCTGACTTTAAGCGGACAGCTCATCCTCTATATTCATTCATGGTATGGGGGAAGGATGCCGATAAGCTTGTCCGTATGACAAATATGACAGCCTGGGGAAAGGATTCACCTTTCGGCTATCTGTATGAGAATAAGGCCAAGAACCTGCTTATAGATGTATCGCTCGAAGAATGCTTTACTTTTGAACATTTTGTGGAAGAGAGTCTGGACTTCCCGATAAGATATTTTAAGGATTTCACCGGAGAATATGTGACGGCTGACGGAGTGAATGAAGTTAGGACTTATTCCATGTTTGTAAGGGACTTGGATATAGAGTCGAGTCAGGTTACTCCCGATGACTGTTTGGTTAAGGTGGGAGTATCGAAGATGACAAATCACAGAGGCATAGAACTTCAGCTTGTTGATCTGGCGGGATCCTACCCTTTTATTGTAAAGAACCTAACAGAGCACAACGCTGATGAATGGTATGACCTTAAAGGATACGTGATAGACTGGGC
>JAGCXJ010000109.1 GCA_017961385.1 Lachnospiraceae bacterium | reverse complement strand
TGGTTCCAAGCCCTGCAATGTAATTCTTCATCTCCGTGAGCTTATCTTTATATGGTTGTAATTCAGTATCCTTCTCATCATCAGTCAAACCAGTAGATTTGATATTTTTTAATGCATTTTCTGCTGAATTAAATTTTCCTTCTGCCTCTTTCATCCTGTCTTTTGCAGAAGAAGCTGCTTTTGAAGCATCATTGTATACATCTTCAGCTTCCTGGCACTCATCTGCTGCAGAAGAAAAGTCATGATAAGCATTGTTCTTATCCTCTTCCGCTCTCTGAGCTGCTATATCTCTGGTAGTAACAGCTTCATTCAGTCCTCTGTTGGAAGCCTGAACATCTATGCCTGCTCTGCCTGAATCTGCATTGTACATGGTTTTTGCGTCCGCGAGCTGTTTTTCAAAATCTTCTTCATCAAGGACGCATAAGATATCACCGGGGTTGACTGTGTCTCCGACTTTAACATTGACCTCTTTGACTTTTACTCCGGTAACAGATGTGCTGTAGGTTCTGTTCTCAACTGCCACAATTGTGCCTGTCGCACTGACACTGTTTACTATGTCTCTTTCTTCGATCTTTTCCGTACTGGCTGAACTCTGCATGCCGGCCAAAAGATTCTGAGCATCTTTTACAGTCTTGGCGATCTTTATTGCCAGAACGGCAACGACGGCAACAACGGCAAGGATGATAACTGCCTTTTTGTGCTTTTTGACAAATTCCAAGAATTTCTTCATGTGACGTCTCCCTCTTTTTAATCACAACTATGAAATGTGCGTCTGACTTTTCCCCCCAATCAAACAACACCACTTGAAAGTATATATCCAAGTGGTGTTCAGTGCAAGAAAAAGACTCAATTATTCACAGATTTTTAACTTTTTTATTCGTGTCTCAGGGCATCTATGGGATTTAACATAGCTGCCTTCTTTGCCGGATATATGCCAAAGAACAGTCCTATCCCGCATGAGAATGCCGAAGCTACTATGATGCTCATTATTGAAAATGCGGGTTTTGCACCTATAGCGGTACAGATAATCGTGCCTAGTATCAGGCCCGTTACGATACCTATCAGACCGCCTATCAGTGTAATCATACCTGCTTCTGCCATAAACTGTCTCTTTATCGCTTTGGTCTTTGCTCCTAAAGATTTCCTTATACCTATCTCTCTTGTTCTCTCGGTCACGGATACGAGCATGATATTCATAACTCCGATACCGCCTACTAGGAGGGCTATGCTTGCAACAACAGCTACAAATATGGTGATGATGTTTAAGATCGCATCATACTGCTTTGCTGCATCCGTCCAGCTCTCTACCCCGAATGCTCCTTCTTCTCTTACATTGTACCTTGATTCGAGCATCTTCTGCACTCTTTCGGCACATTCCATGCTGTATTCATTGTCAGCAAGAAGGAGTACGAATCTGCTCTTGTAGGGATCGAGTCCGAATTTTCTCTCCATGCATGAGTAAGGGATCTCGATAACATCTGTAGTCGTTCCTGTAAGTGCTGCGCCGACACCGTTGCTCTGCTTTGTTTCCCTTATTCCTATTATTGTGATCTCGTTGCTCGAATTATTGGCATTTATCTCAAAGCTCTTTCCTATAACGTCCGTTGTTCCGAACAGCTTCTTTGCCAGTGCTTCGGTTATTACCCCGACAGAGCTTGCGCTGTTGTACTCGGAGTAGTTGAAATATCTTCCCTTTATGATCTTGTCTGTAGACTTAAATTCCCTCGCAGGAGTTCCGCAGTCAATATATATATCATAATTACCTCTTATCGTATCGGCTTTTGCCGGGATTGAGTTCATATCCTGTGTCGCTCCGTAGAGATGGTCTCCCGCATTGTCACATATATATCTTATATCTTCCTCAGTAAATTCCTTTGTATTTGCCTTTGCCTCATCATCGATATAGAAATATATCATACCGCTGAATACCGAATTTAGTTCATCATTTATCATGTTCTTGGCACCGCCGCCTGCAGCAAGTATCATGATGACTGAAGATATTCCTATGATGATGCCGAGCATGGTAAGAAAGGTTCTCTTCTTGTTTGATCTAAGATTGGCAAGTGCAACCTTTAAATACTCTAACAGTCTTTCCATTACTTATCCTCGCTCTTGTTTGCTTCAAGTTCCATGCCTTCTGTTATCTCTGTTTCTCCGGCAATGATCACTGTATCAGACTCATTAAGTCCTGATACGATCTCTATCATCTCTGAATTGTATGCTCCCACTTCTACATCGACCTTTACCGCCTTTTTATCTCTGAGCACATATACATATTCCCCCTCTGTGTCAGAGTAGACAGCTCCCTTTGGTATCTGAAGAACATTTTCTATTGAAACGGTATCAATAACAGCCTTTGCTTCAAGACCAAGGATTATATCATCATCGGGAGCATCAAGTCTTATCTCCATTCCGACATTTGATGTCTGGCCTGCATCTCTGCTGGTCATTCTGTCTATCCTGTCAACCTTGCCACTGTATTCCTTGTTCTTTATCTTAACCGTAGCGCTCTGGCCGTCCTCGATATTTTCTATATCATACTTGCTTACGCTAAAGCGTATAACGATATCCTTTGATGATTCCAGTGTAAGGAGCAGAGAACCGTTTGCAACATTGCTTCCCTTAACGGCATCTATGCTGGTGACTACACCGTCAAATTCTGCAACTATTCCGTTCTTTGCATTCTCATATCTGTTGTGCTTGTCATTGCTTGCAAGTTCATTGGCCGCCTTGTCA
>JAGCXJ010000108.1 GCA_017961385.1 Lachnospiraceae bacterium | reverse complement strand
GCAGGAACTATCGTATCAAATAAAGGCTTTCCTGTTGCTTCGTTGTATGTTATCTTGTAAGCATACAGTCTTCCGAAACCACCGAGGAAGTAGCATCAACCTGCTACTATTATCGCAAAGAGTGTTGAGATAATGGTTCCCTTGTGGATATCCTTCTCGCTCTTTATGGCATAGAACTTGCCAACCATCTGAGGAAGTCCCCATGTTCCGAGCGAAGTAAGGATTACTACACATGCAAGTGCTAAAGGATCGGGCCCGAGGAAGGATGAATAAGCTCCGCCTGACCATCCTTCGCACTCAACTGCCGAGAGCTTCTGCATCGCGCTGAGAAGACCGCCGTTATCGTTAAGTACTGCAAATATTACTGCGGTGATACCGATTAGCATTATGATTCCCTGAATGAAATCGTTTATCGCTGTTGCCATGTATCCGCCGAATATTACATATATGCCTGTCAAGACTGCCATTACTGCTATTACTACCCAGTATGGCATGTCAAATACAAGACCGAACAGACTTGAAAGACCGTTGTACAGTGAAGCTGTATAGGGGATCAAAAAGATAAAGATGATACCGGAAGCCGCAATCTTTAATGCCTTTGAATCAAATCTTCTTCCGAAATAATCGGGCATCGTCTTTGTATCAAGGCTCTGAGTCATGATCCTTGTTCTTCTTCCGAGTATCTTCCATGCAAGCAAAGAACCGATAAATGCATTTCCGAGTCCTGCCCATGTAGCACTTGTTCCGTAAAGCCATCCGAACTGACCTGCATATCCTACAAAGATAACTGCAGAGAAATATGATGTTCCGAAAGCAAATGCCGTAAGCCAGGGACCTACGGAACGGCCTCCCAAAACGAATCCGTTTACATCGGTTGCAGACTTTCTTGTATAGATTCCTACGCCTATCATTATCGCGAAGAATATGACAAGAAGGATCGAGCTGAGTACAACTGTCATTGTTAAAACCTCCGGGTTGAATAATTTATCACATAGACGCTTTGAAGCGTCAACGCTTTGACGCATTAAAGCATAACATAAAGATTTACTCTCTGTCAACAAAAAAATAAGCTGATATAGATCAGCTTATCCTTTCGTATTTGACAAATGAATATGTTATATCAAAATAGACCTGTTCATCACTCTCTGCGGTGATCCTAAAGTTCTCATCCTTGTCAAGGTTTGGAAAGAACGCATCCGCTTCATACTCATGATCTATCTTTGTGACATGGACGGTATCTACATACTTAAGCATCGCTTCATATACCGATGCGCCGCCTATGATATATATATCCTCATCATTGTACTTCTTAAGATGTTCTAAAAGCTCTTCTATGCTGTGGACAACCTCTGCATCCTTTACCCTGTAATCGGGATTTGTGGAAAGGATGATGTTTGTCCTGTTTGGAAGAGGCTTGGCATTCGGGAAGGTCTCAAGCGTCTTTCTTCCAAGGACCACGACCTTGCCGGTTGTTTCGTTTCTAAACATCTTGTGATCTGCAGGTATGCGCACAAGAAGATTGTTCTTGTTGCCTATGGCCCAGTTTGCGTCAACCGCAACTATCATGTTCATAATAAGTCCTTCCTAGATCGCGATCGGTATATCCTTTATCTGCTCTCCGTATTCATAGTTTTCAAGCGATACATCGTTTCTCGTAAACTTGTAGAAGTCATGCACTTCGGGATTTAAAGTAAACTTCGGAGCATCGTACTGCTTTCTGTTTATCAGTTCCTTTATGATATCAACATGCCTGTCATAAATGTGAGCATCGGCGATGACATGGACAAATTCACCCACGTTCATGTCACACTCCCTTGCAAGCATATGCATCAGTACACTGTACTGTACGACGTTCCAGTTGTTTGCTGCGAGAACATCCTGAGACCTCTGGTTTAGGATCCCGTTCAGCGTAAGCTTATCCTCGCCGGGTCTTTGCGTCACATTGAAAGTCATGCTGTAGGCGCATGGGTAGAGGTTCATCTCATGAAGATCCTCATGGACATATATGTTTGTCATGATACGTCTGCTGAAAGGATTGTTCTTAAGATCATAGATGACCCTGTCTACCTGATCGAACATCCCCTCCTTGTATTTATGCTTTACACCAAGCTGATATCCGTATGCCTTTCCGATGGAGCCGTTCTCATCTGCCCATTCGTCCCAGATGGAGCTGTGAAGATCATGGATGTTGTTTGATTTCTGCTGCCATATCCACAGTATCTCATCTGTTGCAGATTTAAGAGCTGTCCTTCTGAGAGTAAGGATCGGAAACTCCTCTCTCAGATCATATCTGTTTACGACACCGAATTTCTTAATGGTATACGCGGGGCTTCCGTCAGGCCAGTGCGGTCTTACCTTCTCTCCTTCAGTACTTGTCCCGTTTGTCAAAATGTCCTTGCACATATCTACAAAGACTCTGTCTGCATAACTCATATGTTACCTGTCCCATTTATCACAAAGTGAATTGATCTGATCCGCGAACTTCGCAAGATCCTTGTTAGCCATACCTTCGCTCTTTTTGATGATCCCGATAAGTCTCTGACCTGCCTCCATGAGCCTGTTGAATACACCGGAGATCTTCTTAAGCTTCTTAGCCTCGATCCTGATACCTGTTGCCTCATAGTCAAACGTATTGCTTATCAGGTCAAACTTTGTACCGCTATACGGTGCATATGCATCAAGGTCGCACTCGTCTATAAGAGTCTGTGCAAAGGTTTCCGTTACCGTATCCTCGCCGTGAACGATAAATACCCTTGTAGGTCTGTTTTCAAATCCGCCTATCCAGGTGAGCAGGCCGTTTCTGTCAGCATGACCGCTTATTCCGGCAAGCTTTTTAATGCTTGCTCTTACCTCTATTGGCTCGCCAAAGAGCCTTACCTCGTCAACACCCTCGATGAGTGCTCTACCAAGAGTTCCTATCGCCTGATATCCTACAAAGAGGATCGTACACTCCGGTCTCCATAAGTTGTGCTTTAAGTGATGCCTGATTCGACCGGCTTCACACATGCCCGATGCTGAAAGGATGACCTTTGGTGTCATATCAAAGTTGATAGCCTTTGATTCCTCTGATGTTATCGAAAGTTTAAGACCTGGGAAAGTAATGGGATTGATGCCTTTTTTTACAAGCTCCTTTGCATCATCGTCATAGCATTCCATTCCGTTCTTAAGAAAGATACCTGTAGCCTCTACTGCAAGAGGGCTGTCTACGTATACCTCAAAATCTTCGAATCCCTTGATCCTGCGCTCTGCCTTTATCTTTCTTAAAAAATAGAGCATCTCCTGAGTACGTCCAACTGCAAATGAAGGGATTACCACATTTCCGCCTCTGTTAAACGTCTCCTGAATGATCTCGGTAAGCTCTCCGACATAATCGGGTCTTTCCGTTGAATGCAGCCTGTCGCCTTATGTGGTTTCCATGACAACATAGTCTGCTTCCTTTGTAAATCCAGGGTTCTTTAAAAGAGGCTGATCAAAGTTTCCGATATCTCCGGAAAATACGATCTTTCTTGATTCGTTTTCCTCCGTGAGCCATACCTCTATGCTGGCAGAACCGAGAAGATGTCCTACATCTGTAAATCTTATCTTTATACCGTCACAGATATCTATTATCTGATCATAAGAACATGGAACGATGCGTCGAATTGTGCCGTCAGCATCCTCCATTGTATATATGGGCTCCTGATACTGTATGTCGCTGCTTCTTTTAGCCTTCCTGCTCTTCCACTCAGCTTCCTGCATCTGTATGTGAGCACAGTCACGAAGCATGATGGAGCAAAGATTGGCACTTGGTTCAGTCATGAATATCTGGCCTCTGAAACCTTTTGCATAAAGTAACGGCAAGAGTCCCGAGTGATCTACATGAGCATGTGTCAGAAATACATAATCGATCAGGGGTGCCTCTACAGGCAGAGGTGCATTCTCATAGATATTCACCCCCTGCTCCATACCGTAGTCAATAAGTATGTGCTTACCGCAGGCATTTAAATAATGACAGCTGCCCGTGACCTCATGAGCTGCACCGATAAACATCATTTTCATAAGCCGCTTCCACCTTCCTTAGTAGTTTTCTTTACCCTGTCAAGATAAAACTCCGTAAGAGTCATCTTAACGTACGGATGTATAAAATAAACACCGACCATAAATGATAAAACACCTACTATATATATCGGAATAAAACTAAGATATGTCAATAAAAGAGTGAGCTTGTTTCCCTGCATGAGATTTCTGCTCCTGATACATGCCTCCTTTACGGATATGGAAGAAAAATCCTGCATGAAATACATTACCTGCGAATATGTTAAAAGAAGATAGATGCATATGATAAGGATCACCGTCCCCAAAAGCGCATCGATCACCTTTCCGATAGATGCCTGCATCATATCCGTCAGATAATCGATCCCAAGGAAAATATAAAGCCCTCCGTATACGATCCCAACAAGAATCAGTCTTGCCTTTATGGCTCTGTCAGCGCTGGTTCTGAAAGCAGAGAACACATCCATGCTCTGTGTAGGTATCCCTACCGCGATCTTTAGATATATCGATAATTCTCCGTATGTGAATATTCCCTCGAATAAGGTTATTATGAATGCTGCTATCATCATCATGACCTTATGCTGGCCGAAAATGCTTGAGCACATGCCAAGCAGCATTATAAGGATGACGCGCATAAACAGAAAGGCACCTATTGCGGTGCCGTACTGTCCGAGCATTTTGTCTCTTGCTATGTTCTTTAACTCACGTGATGATGCATAATCCATTAATTCTTTAAGCCTCTAAGATAAGCATCGAGGTCAAAATCTCCCCCGATACTCTCTTCTATCATGCTGTTTATGGTATAGCCGTACATTCTTCTGCTCTGTTCATTTACGGTACTTCTAAATACAGGATTGAAGCAGAACATGTAAAGGGCATACCCAACTATCAGGATGTTTAGGATTATAGCGACACTTCCGCAGGTAAAAGCCATGTAGGCTTTGCCGTTCATATCGCCTTTTCCTCTTGAGAGCAGAGCAAGGATGACAGCCATTCCGCCAAGTATCATGGGAACTGTGATCAGACCTAAAAAAGTGGTCACGATCGAAGCAAAACCCATGATGGATGCCGCCTTTATAAATCCGTTGTCATACGGGATATATATTGAGTTGTTCTCAGTTGGCTGTTCCATAGCTTCTCCCAATAAAATTATATCACACCTTCATGGTAAGTGATATACGCTTCTTTGCGATATCTACATCTAAAACCTTTACATCTACTATATCGCCGACACTGACTGCCTCAAGCGGATGTTTTATATATCTGTCTGTTATCTGGCTTATATGAACAAGTCCGTCCTGGTGAACGCCTATATCAACAAATACTCCAAAGTCTATAACGTTTCTCACGGTCCCCTTAAGTATCATGCCGCTCTTAAGATCCTTCATATCCAAAACATCGCTTCTAAGGATAGGCTTTGGCATATCTTCTCTGGGATCTCTTGAAGGCTTCTCAAGCTCCTTTAGGATATCGATCAGAGTTATCTCGCCGATCCCAAGTTGTTCAGCCATCTTTTTGGTATCGCCGATCTTTTTAGCAAGGCTCGGTGTCTTTGAATCAGTCTGTTTAACTGTTTCTTTGGTCTTTGCAGGCTCTTCTTCAAGTTTTACATTACCCATGGCTGCAGCCAGCGCCTTGCCCATAGCTGTGGATGTATCTATGCGCATACGCTTTTCGGGCCGTCTGTTCTTTTTGTTTTCGCCTGCAGGCTTTGATACCTGCTTGGATGAGTCCTTTGCCT
>JAGCXJ010000107.1 GCA_017961385.1 Lachnospiraceae bacterium | reverse complement strand
CTTTATCTGCCTGCACTTGCTCTTATATTAATCACAGTAAATGTATTAATGTATGGAGCAGTAATGGTTTTTAAGCCAAAAGCCGGTAGAGAAGAAGGAGAATAGTGCATGTGTATATTTTGTGACATAGCCGATCACAAGATGAAGGCTCATATAGTTGATGAAACAAAGCATACGATAACTTTTCTGGACATAAATCCTGCAAACGAGGGACATGTACTGATCATCCCCAAGATGCATGTAGATACGATACTTGATCTACCTGATGAGTATGTTTTGGAGATCATCGGTGTTTCAAGAAAGATCATACGAGCATATGAGACAGTATACAACGCTAAGGGGTACGGGGTTATGCAAAACGGGGGTAAAAACTGTGAATTTGGACATTTTCATTTTCACGTTTTTCCGAGACTAAACCATGACGGGTTTGACTGGATATATCCGAAAGGGGAGAAGGAAGTATCGGATAAGGTTGCACAAAAACTAAAAGCTCAGATAGAAATGATGTAATCATTCCGGTAACTGAATTAAAGTGCGACAGAAGAAAGTCGAATGTACTGATTGGAGACCGTTCTTCAATAGGAATACAGATAAAACTGATAAATGTTTTAGAAAATAAAAAACCGATGCATTATCGCATCGGTTTTTTCGCACACTTCATTTTGCATGATAACATATTTTTAAATACAAGTCTATACCTTTTTTGAATTCTCTGTTAAGATGTAGGAACAAAAAAGGAGACACCAAATGAGTGAGAAAAAGTTTACCGGAACTTTCTACGGAACAACCCGGGAAGACGAAGAAAAAAAACTGAATAAGGTAAAGGAGATCGCTAAACAAAAGCTTAATAGCATTAAGCAAAATGCGACAAGACTTCAGGATGAATTAAAGTCATTAAGAGAAGTCTATGATGTAGATGACAAGGAAGGTTTGGCTCAGTGGTTTAACACGGATGCAAGATTCAAAGAAGTCAGAAATGATATGAGGAGAGCCGAAAGAGCCGGTAAGAAGCCGTTTTTCGGAAGGATCGATATTGAAGATCCCGATAATGAAAAGCGCGAGAGCTTCTACATTGGAAAGACAGTCATAGCAATGGATCCTTCATCGCCAGAGGTTATTGACTGGCGAGCACCGATCTCTTCCGTGTACTATGATCACAGCCTTGGCATGTGCGAGTACAAGGTACCTAAAGAGGGAATCTACAGGGCAGACCTAAAAAGAAAAAGAACATATGAGATCGAAGACGGAACTATCAAGGATTATTATGATTCAGATGTTGTTGCTAATGATGATCTGCTCACTAAATACCTGTCTAAGAGCAAACGAAATGTCCTTAGTGAGATCATTGCTACGATCCAGCAGGAGCAGAATGAGATAATCAGAAAGAATCCAAGGCATAATGTACTGGTTCAGGGAAGCGCCGGATCCGGTAAGACCACGGTGGCTATGCACAGAATTTCATACATACTTTATAACTATGATACGGAATTTAAGCCGGAGGGATTCTATATAGTAGGCAGTAATAAGGTGCTGCTAAACTACATTACAGGTGTTCTGCCGGACCTTGATGTTTACGGTGTACGACAGATGACCATGGAGGAACTGTTTACAAGACTTCTCTATGAGGACTGGGACAAAGGATATACCATACGAAGATTTGATAAAACCGAAAAGAGCATAGGGATCAAAGGAACAGGCGAATGGTTTGATCTAATAAAGGATTATTGCAGGGATATTGAAGACGAGATCATTCCTTGCATGGATATAAGGATCGATAAGAACGACCGACTGATAATGAGTGCTGAAGATATAAAGAAGATCATAAACGATTATCGTGATCTGCCTGTGATCCGCAAGTTCGAGAGAATGAATGATGTGCTCATGACTAAACTGGAAAACGAGATTTACGGCAAGTACCATTCATACAGCGAGGAGGAACAGAAAAAACTTATACGGAAATACAAAAACTATTTTGATCGATTCTACTGGAAGAATTCGGTATTTGAACTGTATGAGAGGTTTGTGACAAGGCAAAAGGAGATCAATCATGACATAATCTATGAGAAGGATTCACCGGATCTGTACGATCTGGCTTCCCTTGCATACATATATAAGCGCATTAAGGTAAGTGAGGTAATTCAGGAAGCAAGCCATGTTGTAATCGACGAGGCACAGGATTTCGGAATGATGGTGTATAAGTCGTTAAAGTATTGCATGAGCAAATGTACCTTTACCGTAATGGGTGATGTTTCCCAGAATATCAATTTTGGCAGTGGCCTGTCAGACTGGGAGGATCTTAAGACGGTGATGTTACCTGATAAATATGATTATTTCGGACTTCTAAAAAAGAGTTATCGAAATACGGTGGAGATATCACAATTTGCGACAGATATCCTAAGACATGCTACTTTTCCGATCTATCCTGTTGAACCGATCGTTCGTCATGGAGAAAAGGTTGAATGCAGAGGATATGAGAGTAAAGAAAAACTAAGTGAAGCAGTTTTAAAGCAGGCACTCAGGATGAAAGATAAGGAATATGAGACCATCGCTGTGATCTGCAAGGATGCTTATGAGGCAAAAGAAGTCTTCGAATATTTGGATGGTCACATTGATGTCAAATATTTCTCAGGGGAAGATATAGAGTTTTCATCCGGAATCTATGTTATTCCGATAGAGTATTCCAAGGGCCTTGAGTTTGATGCCGTGATCATATATGATGCATCAAATGAAGCTTATCCAAAACAGGACGGTTATGCAAAACTGCTGTATGTTGCTGCAACAAGAGCACTTCACGAACTTTGCGTGTTCTATAGGGGATCACTTACAGGACTGGTTGCAGATCCGATACCGGAAGACAGGAAAAATATCACATTTGAAGATGATGATTTTCATATAAAGCCTGTGGAATTTGAAGAGCAGTTCAAGACAAAAGAAGAGATTGCGAAAGAACAGGCAAATGAAGGTGATATAGACAGGGTATTGCGTGAAAAATACGGTCCCAAGACTATCGAAGTCAAGGAAAAGAAGCCACAGGTAAAAAAAGCCGTCGTAAAGAATAAGGCTATCATTAGTGTAAAAGCCGGAATCATTACACCTGTGTCAGACGTGATAAAAGATGAAACGACAAAAAGTGTTCGTTCGTCTGAATTTGGCTCAGCTCCCGAATCTACATCACTAAAACCTATCGGACACGGGAAGATAAATAATAGCATCAGATGGATCAACAAGGATAAGACAAAACTCGAAATAGTCACAGGATACGGCATTCTTTCGATCATACCAGTCTCTGATGAAACTGTTCGTATCACTTTTTCAAAAGAAGATAATATAAAGCTTAAGCCGCTGCCCAACGAAGTTAAATATGATCCGCAGGTTAAATGGCTATGCGCTGATATGAGAGATTGTGTTGAGGTTAGACTTAATAAGCTTACTGTTAAGATCGATAAAAAATCAGGTGCCTTAAGTTTTGTATCCAAAAAGGGAACTGTCCTTCTGGCCGAAAACACAAATACTTCAAGACAGTATCATGAAGTTGGAAAAGTATGGTGGAATTATTTTGACTGGGGCAAGAAAGAAAAACTCAGCGCCAGGTCAAAAGATCCGCAGTCGTGGATGGATGTTTGTGGGGTTGCCAGATATATCTCTCATGGAAATGATGAAGATCCGGCTTTATTAATGAGTGGGAATGGCTATCAGATACTGGTGGCATCGCGGATTAAGGTTATGTCGTGTACCGTCATGCCTTATGGAAACTATCTGCGCTTTGAACATACTCCATGTATTGATTACATCTTCAGGACGTTTAGTACATAAAGCTAAGCATTAAAAAGCCCATAATGATCCCTGTTAAAAGGCCACAGAAATGACCAACGGAATCAATATGTTTTGAAAAAGACATGATGATCAGCAATGCTATGGTCGGAAGAAAATATTTCAGATTATAAGGATTGTATATCCCTATCATACTGATGAGAATTCCCATAAGTCCGCATATTGCTCCCGAAGCTCCTATACTTGAAGTATAGGGGCTCTTTTTTTTCTTAAGCGCGACTGAAATCCTTCCGGCTATGATTATCAGTAAAAGGTAAGAAGCAAAAAAAGCTTGTCTGCCTAGTAGTGTCTCTAGTGCAGGACCTATATTTGAGAGAGAATACATATTAAAGAGTATATGCAGAGGGTGCTCGTGGGTAAACGCACTTGACATTATTCTGTATGACTGCTTTCCCTTTACTGAAAGAAAATATGAAGAGCTTAGATCTTTTATTTCAAGTTTCTTAAGATGGATCGCAAGAAACACCAGTCCGTTGACGCCAATAAGTGCGTACGTAGCAGGATATTCCATGATGAATGAGAATGCATATAAAAGAGCATAGTATATCCCAATAAATAGAATGATTATGAGCCAAGGTTTTTCAGCATTGTTAAATCTGTCTGATGTTTTCATGCTCTAATTGTAACATGATTCTATTGTATTTATCATCTTTTATGATATACTATTATTGAACACGTTCAATAATGGAGATTATCTATGAATAAAGATGAAAAACTTCAGAATACAAAAGACAGATTAATAGAATCAACTTTAATACTCATGGAAAATATGGATGATCCGCTGAATGTTACAAGCAGACAGATAGCAGCTAAGGCAGGAGTGAAGCCCGGAATGATTAATTACTGCTTTGGATCCAGAGAAAATCTCATCTATCAGACTTTCCAGAAGCAGTATCTGTCTTTCCTGAAAGAGAAGAATGTCGAGAAGATCCTCTCATCTGACCTGCCTCCGAAAGAACTACTTAAAAAGATCCACTTCGTTGTTGCCAAATGCCTTGTAGAGAATCCGAAGTTCACCAAAGCCATAACGGGCTTCGTGCTCTTCAGCAGGGACCTGTCAAAAGAGTCGTTCAGTTTCCCTTATGTTAAGAAGCACTATGCAGGAAAAAAGACCGACAG
>JAGCXJ010000012.1 GCA_017961385.1 Lachnospiraceae bacterium | reverse complement strand
TTGATAGGGGGATTTGTATGGGGAATGTGGCACTGGCCGCTTACCTAAGTAGGACACAATTTCGGTACTGATTACATAGGCTATCCATTCACAGGATTTCTTGCAATGTCATTTATGTGCATAGTGCTTGGTACGATCTTAACTTACATTACAGTAAAGAGTTCATCTATATGGCCTGCAACCATAATGCATGCTGTATCAAATTGCGGACCATCTATCCTTGCATGTTTGATCGATTCAGAAAAGGCTGTCGGATGGCATGCTCAGAGCGTACTTACATTTCCTCTGAATACACTTCCCATGCTGGCATTTGCCGTATACTTTTTTATAAAATATAGCAGGAAGCCTGATGCTGTGGCATAAAGATCAAAGCAGTGTTAAAATATTCTCATGATGGTTTTCATTATGGAGGATATGACTTTGAAAAATAAGTTTTTGAGACTGTTTTTACTGCTCTTAATAGTATTTACCCTCACGGGATGTGCGAAAAAAGAGGAACCTGAAGAACAAGAAACTCTCGAAGAAGAGGATACACATAAAGACAGGAAAAAGAAAAAGGATAAGAAGAAGGAAGACAATAAAGAAGATAAATCCGAGAAAGAAGCACGCATGGTTGACATAACATCTGAAGAAGATGTTATGAGCTTCATTGCGGGAGAATGGAGACTCATAGATACTTTAAACGATTCAGAGTTTGCGACACTTACGATCGATGAAAACGGCAACTGCTCATATAAGAGGGATTCTGATGAGCTGGGTGCAAGCGGAACATTTAAGGTAGAAAAGCATCAGACTTATGATGCAGACAAAGATGAACTGATCGATGATGAATGGTATACGGATTTTGAACTGTCATTTGAAGGTCTGGATGAAGGTTTCAATCTGCCTGATTCACCATATCTGGCTCCTGATAAAGATAAGAGCACAGGAAATTTCTTTGTATCCGAATCAGCCGGTTACGATTACCTCTATCTGACATGGGTGGGTAACGGTGACAGCTATATATTTGAAAACGTCTTTCAGAATATTCAAAGGATCGCTGTACAATACATGCGCGGATCAGACTATGATACTCAGCAGTACTGGGTGTTCAGACGTTCAAATGAAGTGACACAAAAGGCTGAGCGACCAGATGATACTATGTTTTACGGTCTGGTATGGCAGGCAGAAGGATCAAAGCTTTTGGTGCAGCCGATGGAGCCTCATGCAGCTGAAGCATATGAGGATTATTCAAACAGAAAATTCTTCTTAGCATATTTTACTCCGAGTCAGACAGGCCTTGCCCAATACGAGCTCACTGACAGTATTGAAATTGATTCGATGCTGTATGAGTCGAGGCTTTTAAGTTCATATCCGAGCGTCATGTGTTCCTTTGTGACTGATAAATCAGGCAATGTAACAATGATGAGTGAAGTGGATAAGTCATACTACGGAGTATATGATCTGGGAGAATGCGAGCCTGAGTTTACTTATGACGGACTCACATTTACCATAAACGGCATGGATTACAGCATCAGCGATTATGCACCTGCTGCAAATGCGATAATGGATATGTATAAGGTCGGTGATTTTATCGTTGTGGATACACATGTGAATCCTCATGTAGGAATATATATCCTTTTCAATACACTGACAGGAAACGTTGAAAAGACGATTGCGGGTACAAATCTTACATGGCTGAATGATGATATAACGACAGCAGTCTATTCAAGTTATGATCAGGTCTTCAATTTCAAGGATCATCTGATAGGAAGTACTGACGGTGATGAAGTATATGAGATCGAGTACGATGAATACAGTCATATTGTAAATGTAAAGGATATGAACGATCACACATATACATTCGAAACAGATGTGTCCGACTCGGCGATATATGCATATGCTCAGTTCAGAAGATCGAACAGAGCTCCTTCAAAGTGGAATAAATTCATAAGACAGGCACCGGATGATGCCATCGCATTTGTGATGATAAATCCTCCGCAGCTTGTCAGCGATTATCTTCCTATGGGTGAAGATATAGACAATGAAGCGCTTGATACGGTATACGTCGTATCTTTAAAGGATAAGACGCTCATTGAACTTTATGACGGAAGCTATAATTTCGATAATAACGGATTTGATAAGGATAAGCTTTTAAACAGCTATAAAGCCGATATAAAGGGAAGTGTCATTTCTTACAACATCACAGTCCCTGAAGGAATGCCGAATAGATGCATATATGTGTCTACAGACGATAAAAGAACCGGCAGCTATCAGGTGGTGCCGATTTCCGGAATGTCCGATATATGCGGATATTTCATACTGGCTGACTAAACAGGCAATAAAGATCAATATCTGCTATAAACAATCGATAAAAAACAGCCGATATAAGAAACAGAGAACATGTTCATTCTGCAAGGATGCAGGATATGTTTTCTGTTTCTTTTTTCTTTGGTTACATGGAACGGAATCCGGTACGGAGAATATCTGATTTTATCTTAAAAATCACTCCATGAAACCATACTGTAACTACCATTTAATATACGGGACACCGTGTATTGGTGTCCCGCTTAAGGTGGTTTGAAAAAAGACCCTAAAGCAAAATTTGGTTATGATCTACAGGGAGGTAGTTATCATTATGAATCTATCATCAGCAAAAGAAGCGCTTTCTAGCTATGTTTCATCAATGGATCAGGCTGCAAATGCAAAGAAGACGGACGAAGCACAAACAAAGAAAACAAACTATGGAAAGACTTTCGGTGAGCCCAAACTGTCAGACAAGGCAGCTGCTTACTATGAAGAGCTGAAATCAAAATATTCAAAGATGGATTTTGTGCTTGTGAGCAAAGATAAGAAGGATCAGGCCAGGATGATGGCATCAGGCTTTGCAAATCCTAATAAGACAGTTGTTCTTATCGATGAAGAAAAGATTGAGAAGATGGCTGAGGATGAGAGCTTCAGACTAAAATACGAGGGACTCATCGAACAGGCATCAAGCGGTCTGTCACAGCTTAAGAAACAGATGGATTCCATGGGAGCAAACGTCAAAGGCTACGGAATGACCATTAATGACTCGGGTACAGCTTCATTCTTTGCGGTCTTAAAGAAATCCACGGATGCTCAGAAGCAGCGTATAGAAGCTAAACGCGAAGAGAAAAAAGCCGAAAAGAAAGCAGAGGAAAAGAAGGCAAAAAAGGAGAAGGAAAAGGAGCGGATCGAAGGCAAAAAGACCGACATCTTTGACGAGGTAGAAAACGATGACGATGTTGAGATCATCTACGCAGGCAGCGTTGAGGAACTTGCAAAAAAGGTCGGAGATTACTTCCAGGACTTTAAGATGAACAGTGTAATGACGGATCAGGAGATGATGGTCGGACAGCACATTGATTTTAAAGGATAATAACTCTGTTAATCTAAGGACAGCGGATGCTGTCCTTTTTTGCGTTTATGCAGGCAGAAAAAAGAATTTCAGCAAAGAAAAATATAAGGTTTTTCAGGACACATATTTTTATATCTGATATAC
>JAGCXJ010000106.1 GCA_017961385.1 Lachnospiraceae bacterium | reverse complement strand
ATTCGTCTCTTGAAAAGAATGAGATAGATGCTATGGGCATAAAGAGGGATACTGTGCATGATCTTTATGAGGAGTATGCGATCTCTCAGAAGCTTTATGAGAGCATCATCAAGGATGTCAATCCCGAGATCAGCGATGACGAGGCGCGTACGATAACCGTCCAGCACATACTGATAAAGACCTACAGCTATGATGATGACGGAGCAAGGGTAAGCTATGACAGTGCACACAAAAACAGCGCTAAACAGCTTGCTCAGTCAATAAGAGAAAGACTCATTGACGGAGAGGAGTTTGAATCTCTTGCCGAGGAATACTCCGATGCGGATGAGATCACCATATCGTTTGGCAAGGGCGAGATGGATACCGCATTTGAAGTTGCAGCCTTTGAACTCTCGAGCGGAGAGATAAGCGATGTGGTTGAGACAGACTACGGATATCACATCATCAAATGTATATCTACCTTTAACAGAGAGGTAACGGATACAAACAAGCTCAAGATAGTGGAGCAAAGAAAGCAGGAGGCCTTCAACGGAGAATATGAGAGCTTTGCTGCCTCTCTTACTAAAAAGATGAACGAAGAGCTCTGGGAAAACGTAAGATTCATACCTGACATAAACCCTGAAGGCGAGGATTTTTTCAAGGTATTTGAGGAGAATTACTAGAGTTTATAAAAATTTTATAATCGCAAAAACCCAGTAAAAACAAGGGTTTGGAGCACACGATTAGCACTCACGAGAGATGAGTGCTAATTTTGTCTTGATTTTACCAAAAAGGGAGACTAAACTAATACTTGGTCAAAAAAATATATTTGAAAGGACAGTGATAAACATGGCAGAGAAACACGGCAGTTTGTCTATCAACAGCGAAAATATTTTTCCTATAATCAAGAAGTGGTTATACAGCGATCATGACATTTTCTACAGAGAGCTCATATCCAACGGATGCGATGCCATCACAAAGTTAAAAAAGCTCGACATGATGGGTGAATATACATTGCCCGACGGATACAAGGCAAGGATAGATGTCATTGTAGATCCTGCAGCAAAGACCATCAAGGTTATAGATAACGGTATCGGTATGACTATGGATGAGGTTGAGGAATACATCAACCAGATCGCATTTTCCGGTGCAACCGATTTCATAGAGAAATACAAGGACAAGGCAGGAGACGATCAGATAATAGGTCACTTCGGACTCGGATTCTATTCCGCTTTCATGGTAGCCGATGAAGTACACATCGATACTCTTTCATATAAGAAGGATGCAAAGCCAGTTCACTGGGAGTGCGACGGCGGAACAGAGTTCTCTATGGACGAGGGCGACAGGACTCAGATCGGAACTCAGATCACACTCTTTTTAAATGAAGACGTGCTCAAATTCTGCAACGAATATGAAGCAAGAGAAGTAATAAAGAAATACTGTTCATTCATGCCGACAGAGATATATCTCTCAAAGGCAGGAGATGACAGCACACAGACTATCAACAAGGACGAACAGCTTGACAGTGACGAGATAGTTGAAACGATCGCTCCCGAAAAGGACGGCGATCCGATAAAGCTTAAGATAAAGAAGCGTCCCGAACTCTTAAACGAGACAAATCCTTTATGGACTAGACATCCCAACGACTGCAAGAAAGAGGATTACATAGACTTTTACAGAAAGGTTTTCCAGGATTATAAGGAGCCTTTGTTCTGGATACACCTGAATATGGATTATCCTTTCAACTTAAAGGGTATCCTCTACTTCCCTAAGATCAACATGGAGTATGAGTCCATCGAGGGAACGATAAAGCTATATAACAACCAGGTATTCATCGCCGACAATATAAAGGAAGTCATCCCTGAATTCTTGATGTTACTTAAGGGCGTTATAGACTGTCCTGATCTTCCTCTTAACGTATCGCGTTCTGCACTTCAGAATGACGGATTCGTTAAAAAGATCAGTGAATACATCACAAAGAAGGTTGCCGACAAGCTTGCCGGCATGTGCAAGACAGAAAAGGAAGAGTACGAGAAGTACTGGGAGGATATCTCTCCGTTTATCAAGTTCGGCTGCTTAAAGGATGACAAGTTCTGCGAGAAGATGAATGACTACATCTTATTTAAGGATCTTGACGGAAAGTATATGACGCTTCCCGAATGTCTTGAGACAAAGCCCATCGATACAGAAGATGAGGATGATGAAAACAAGGAAGAAAAGGATGCAGCCGATGATGTAGCAGATTCCGTAGAAGAAACCGAGGCTGAATCAGAAGAGGAAGCTGCAGAAAATGAAAAGAAGGACAAGATCATCTACTATGTAACTGACGAGCAGCAGCAGAGCCAGTACATAAACATGTTCAAGCAGGCAAAGAAGAATGCGGTTATATTAACTCACAACATAGATCAGCCTTTCGTATCTCAGCTTGAGTCAAAGAACGAAGGCATCAAGTTCATGAGAATAGATGCAGACCTTACTGATGAGTTCCTTGGAAAGACCAGCAAGAAGGCCCGTGAAGAGATGGATGCACAGGCAAAGGATCTTGACAAGATATTCAAGAAGGCTTTAAAGAACGAAAAGATAACAGTCAAGGTTGAGAAGCTTAAGAACAAGAAGATATCTTCAATGATCACTCTTTCTGAAGAGACACGCCGTATGCAGGATATGATGAAGATGTACGGCATGGGCGGCATGAACATGCCTGGCATGGACGGCGAAGGCGAGACACTCGTACTCAATGCCGGTCATCCGCTTGTTAAGTATATCTTAGAGAACAGTGACGCAGAGAATACAAAGCTCATCTGCGAACAGCTCTATGATCTTGCAAAACTTCAGCATGCACCTCT
>JAGCXJ010000105.1 GCA_017961385.1 Lachnospiraceae bacterium | reverse complement strand
CCATTGCTGCGATAGGTCTCTGATCTTTGAGTGATTCATCAATGGGAAGATGAGTCAACTCAGAAAAATACATACCTGCAGGACGTTCATCCTCTTTACGTACATGCTCTTCCTGAGCAGGTTCTTCATCATTTGTTTCATCTACAGTCGGGATTGATTCAATCTCTGGCTGTACATATTCTACCGTTGCTTCTTCTTTACCGCATGCCCCCAACATGCAAAAACACAAAAGAACAGCTAAGGTACTTACTACTTTTCTTTTCATTTTAAACTCCCTTTCTTTGTTGGCTATTAAACGCAAACCTTTATTAGTATATCTGAAATCAGGTTTTTATACAAGACATTTTTAGACACAAAATAAATCGTCGGCTTATGCGAACTTTGTATCTTTCGATACTTGGTAGGGAACCAATACGCTAAACCGACGATTTATTAAAGATTTTAATTGCAAGATGAATAACTATTGAATATTCTGGGCGGAGAAAAACTTTCTTCCATGACTTAATGATATACTCTCGCAATATAAAATGGAATTAACATAATCTTAAGTTGCCTTAATATTTGTTAAGAATTTTTAACCATATATGGTAAAACTATTTCATTTTAACTCGCTTATAGCTCTTTTTACCACGACGAACAACTATGCCGTCACCGCCAAGTTTTGCCGGATCATAGCATGTCTTTATATCAGTGATCTTTTCATCATCAACTGTTACTCCACCCTGTTCGACCGCTCTTCTGGCTTCGCTTCTTGATACACATAAACCTGAATTAGCCAGAATTCCAAGGATATCTATAACTCCGTCTCTTAACATATCTTCTGTGATGATCGCTGTCGGCATTTCGAGAGTACCGGCTCCTGAAAACAGAGCTCTTGCACTTTCCTGAGCTTTAGTAGCTTCTTCTTCTCCATGTACAAGCTTAGTGAGTTCAAAAGCTAAGATCTCTTTTGCCTGATTAAGCTGAGATCCTTCCCACTTATCCATTTCATCTATCTGTTCAAGAGGAAGGAAAGTGAGCATTCTGATACATTTTAGTACATCTGAATCAGCGACATTTCTCCAGTACTGGTAAAAATCAAATGGAGAAGTTTTATTTGCATCCAACCATACGGCTCCGCTGACAGTCTTGCCCATCTTTTTGCCTTCAGAGTTAAGCAAAAGCGTTATGGTCATTGCCTCAGCATCATTTTTACCTAGCTTCTTTCTTATGAGTTCTCTTCCGCCAAGCATGTTGCTCCACTGATCATCTCCGCCAAACTGAAGATTGCATCCGTATCTTCTGTAGAGCTCTAAGAAATCGTAACTCTGCATGATCATGTAGTTGAATTCAAGGAATGTTAATCCACCGTCTCTGTCCATACGCTGTTTGAAGCACTCTGCTCGAAGCATGTTTGTTACAGAGAAGTAAGGTCCTACTTCACGCAGAACATCTACATAGTTAAGATCAAGGAGCCAGTCAGCATTATTGACAAGCATGGCTTTACCTTCTGAAAAGTCAATAAATCTGCTCATCTGCTTTTTGAAGCATTCAATATTATGATCGATATCTTCTTTTGTGAGCATTTTTCTCATATCAGTCTTGCCGGAAGGATCACCTATCATACCGGTTCCGCCACCTAGCAAAGCTATAGGTTTATTTCCAGCCATCTGCAGCCTTTTCATGAGACAAAGAGCCATGAAATGGCCGACATGCAGACTATCAGCAGTAGGATCAAAGCCGATATAGAAGGTTGCCTTACCATTGTTTATAAGTTCTCTGATCCCTTCTTCATCTGTAAGCTGTGCAAGAAGTCCTCTTGCTTTTAATTCTTCAAATATTCCCATTTTAATTCATATCCTTTCACAAGATCGCATTATTTGCCCGTCATAAGCATGGTCATGGCCTGATTAAGTCCGTCAACTGTCAGTCTATACATAGGAAATAATGTTTTAACTGCAGTTTCGGCTTCTCTCCCTGGTGCATGACCTATAGCCATCTTGGGATTCATCCATACGATCTTTTTATAATGTCTTTTCATTAACAACAGCCAGTCCCAACCGCTAAGACCGCCGTTTGGACCTCTGTAGTTTCCTGAATCACTGTAAAGTTCCTCCGGAGCCATGGCTGCATCTCCCACAATTATAACTTTATAATCACTGTCAAGATTTCTGAACATCCATTCAGTATCTATCCAGTCGCCGTTCTCGCACTCCGGAGTATTATAAAGCTTGCTATAAATACAATTGTGGAAATAATAGACTTTAACGTCCTTGTAGTGATTCGATTTATTGATTGACTGAAAAAGCTCATTCATAAGGCTTGAATATGGTATCATAGTACCGCCGCTGTCCATAAGTAGAAGAAGCTTAACGGAATTCTTCCTGGGCTTTTCCATAACTATCTGCAGCATCCCGCCATTATTGCATGTCTTATCAATAGTGCCGTCAATATCGAGTTCAGTCTTTGGTATATCAAGTTTTGTTGAAAACTGTCTAAGTTTTCTCAAAGCCTGCATAAACTGTCTGTTATCGATTATTCTATCATCTCTGAAATCTCTGTATTTTTTTGCTCCAATAACAGCAAATGCAGACTGATATCCGGTTTTTCCGCCCACACGAACACCACCGATGTTTCCACCGGTGTTACCAAAACTGGTCTTGCCCATGGTTCCTATCCAATGAGAGCCGCCATTATGTTCACTGTCCTGATCCTTGAGGCGCGCCCTGAATTTTTCTTCAACATCATCTTTATCGATCTGAAGATCTTCCATTTGATTGAGCCATTGTCTTTCAGTTTCGGCTATGAATTCATCCATTTCGGATTTATCAAGCCACTTAAGCATATTTGCACCTACTTCAGGCTCATAGTGAGCACCTTTGAAGTTGTTCTCAAATACCATGTCAAACTTATCGTATTCAGTTTCGCTTTTGACTAATATCATGCGGCACAGATAATAAAAATCTGTGACAGAACTGTTGGCTAATCCCTTATCAAGAGCTTCCTGTAAAGTCAGAAACTCTGCGAAGGTCACTTTGAGTCCCGCATCACGCAAGTCATAGAAAAACTTCGTAAACATATTTATACCATCTTCTGTCGAACGGTTTCTAAATCTTCATCCTTTTTAACGATAACGCCTACAAAAGGAAGTTTCTTTCTGATCTCTTCAGCTTTAATTCCACCAAGCTGTAAAACATTTATCCAATCTATGAGTTCAGAGGTTGAAGGCTTTTTTCTTACATCCTTCATCGCTCTGATATCATAAAAGACTTCAAATGCCTGTTTGAGAAGATTCTCTTCTACATCCGGCAAATGAACTCTTACGATTTCCTCCATAAGATCTGCCTCGGGGAAATCAATATAATGAAAAATGCATCTTCTTAAGAATGCATCGGGAAGTTCTTTTTCGGCATTGCTTGTGATTATGACTATAGGTCTGTGCTTAGCTTTAATCGTTTTTTTGGTTTCATGTATATAAAACTCCATCTGATCAAGTTCCCATAACAGATCATTTGGAAATTCAAGATCCGCCTTATCGATCTCATCAATCAATAGGATGACTTGTTCATCACTTTCAAATGCTTCTCCAAGCTTTCCGAGTTTTATATATCTAGCAATGTCATCAACACCTTCTTCACCAAACTGACCATCATAGAGTCGCTGGATAGTATCATACATATACAATCCTTCCTGGGCTTTAGAAGTTGATTTTATATTCCAGATGATAAGTTTCTTGCCGAGAGATTTGGCAACTGCTTCTGCTAGCATTGTCTTTCCTGTACCAGGTTCGCCTTTTATGAGTAGCGGTTTTTGGAGTGTTATTGCTACATTAACAGCTGAAAGAAGCTGTTCGCTCGCAACATATTCACCTGTACCTTTAAAAGAATTATTTAATTCCATATTAGCTCCATTCTACAT
>JAGCXJ010000104.1 GCA_017961385.1 Lachnospiraceae bacterium | reverse complement strand
CTTCTCCATAAGAGGAAAGAACGTGTCGGAAAACTCCTTCTGCTGCTTGTCTGAAAGATGACAGGTGGCATAGTTTAGCATATCCCCGAAGTGAGGCAGACAGAATCCCTTGTGGGAATTTACTTTTTCTTTAAACTCGCTGTCCTTGAAATACATATCAAAAAACGTCATGAGATATCTGTCATAGTTTTCTTCAAATGCATTGCATATATAGCATTTTTTATTTCGCTTGTTGACCCATGCGCTGAATGCGTTAGCCCCCGGAGCTGTTGAGCGCTTAAGCATTGCAACAGGCCCGTTTTTGGTGACCGTATAGAGAGCCTTTGCCTGCCACATCTCATCCATCATCTTCTTCATATGAGTCTTCATGATCCAGGCGTTTCCAAGAGTATTTCCGTAGTCATACATCTTTTTGAAATGAGTCCTGCAAAAACCGGCTTCATCGGTCTTTTCACGTATATCTGATTCCATGTATGATGAACCGCTGCCGAGAACAAAATCCATAAGATCCTGCTCGATCGAGCGCTCTATATAGCACATGGGACATTCGTCATCGGCATTGACTGCGTCGTTGATTGGTATGGTGTAAAGCTTCTCTTTCATAGGCTCTCCTTAAGGCATTTTTATACTGTTAAAAATCTATCAGATTAAATATATCACAACTTCTTTACAAATAAAAATCCCTATGATAACCTAAACGCTGGAGGGGTGTGCGAGTCGGTATTTGAGACTCTGTTCACTGTTAAAAATTCATAGTGTTTGGGAGGTTTACATGAAACTAATTTATCAGGTTGAAGACAAACCCAAGTTTGGCGAATTGATCGTATTTGCCATTCAGCAACTTCTTGCAATTATGGCGGCGACACTGGTCGTTCCTGTCATAGTAGGCAATGGAATGGAACCGGCTGCGGCTCTGTTCGGTGCAGGTGTTGGAACTCTTGTTTATGTGTTCTTCACAAGGAAAAAGAGCCCGGTATTTCTGGGATCATCATTCGCGTTCTTAGGTTCGATGGCAGCAGCCTTCGCAGGTGCGAGCTCAGTGGCTGTCGGATATATCGGACTGATCCTTGGAGCGATCTTTGCAGGACTTGTTTATGTGGTAATAGCTCTTATTGTCAAGCTTGTAGGCGTTGACTGGATCGACAAGCTCATGCCTGCGGTAGTAATAGGCCCCACAGTTGCGATAATCGGTCTCTCGCTTGCGGGAAATGCGGTAGGAGATATAGTTACCGGCGGAGTAAAGGATGCCGAAGGAGCAGCTGTTGCAAGCCCTCTTGTAGCTTTGCTTTGCGGACTTGTGACACTCGGTGTTACAATGGCATGCTCAGTATACGGAAAGAAATTCGGAAAACTCATTCCCTTCATCTTCGGAATACTTGCAGGATATGCGGTTGCAGCAATACTTACGGCTATCGGAAATGGTGCAGGCATCGATTCGATAAAGGTATTAAGCACAGAGCCGTATAAGGCGCTGGTTGCAAACGGAGTCGGACTCTCAACATTCTTTACACTTCCGACATTCACATTTATGACTGCTTTCGGAGCTTTCAGCGAGGGAATAGACGGAGGTTATATACTTACGATATTTGCAGCATATGTTCCCGTGGCATTTGTAGTATTTGCCGAGCATATCGCTGATCACAAGAACATTTCATCTATCATAGAAAAGGATCTGTTAAAGGATCCGGGCCTTCACAGGACTCTCCTGGGAGACGGCATAGGATCAATGGTCGGAGCGTTCTTCGGCGGATGTCCCAATACGACATACGGTGAATCTATAGGATGTGTTGCAATAACAAAGAATGCCAGCGTTGCTTCCATAATCGCAGCAGCGATAGGAGCGATACTTATCGCATTTGTTGCACCGTTTGTGGCATTTGTAAATTCGATCCCCTCATGTGTAATGGGCGGTGTCTGCATGGCACTCTACGGCTTTATCGCCGTATCCGGTCTTAAGATGGTACAGGCTGTCGACCTTAACAAGAACAAGAATTTATTTGTTGTATCTGTTATACTTATAGCAGGTATCGGAGGCCTTACTCTTAACTTTGGCAGCGTTACGATAACCTCGATAGCATGTGCGCTCATCCTGGGTATCCTGACAAATATCATGTTAAAGAACGGACCCGAGGAATAAACGGTAATACTAGGTTATGAAAAGCGTATTGAAGATGCCGGAGCTTATCCGGACGGTTTATGATTATGAGAAGAATATGGATCTCGATTACGAAACCTTGGGCAAGGTTGCGTTCTTTTTCGGTATCATCATATACGCTGTAAACTTTAAAAACGTTGATCAATTAAAAACGGTACTGTCTGCATATATGATCGGTACGGCACTTATACTGATACCGTTCATATGCAGACGTGTACGAAATAAAAAAGGATTTCTTTTAAACTTCCTGATCTTTCTGGGAGTAGTCCTTACCTTCTACGGCTTATTCGGCGTCAATGACGGAATAAGCTACTATTGGGGGCTTTTGGCGGTCTTTGTCATATTCATCCAGTTCGGCATGCCGGTCGGACTCGGATGGTGTACATTCTTTCAGGTGTTCAGCATAGTGATTTTCTATACTCCCGTCAGAAACATGCTCCCGTATCACTACAGCGATGAATATGCATTTACGTTCCCGTTGATGTATGCATGTACTTTTGTGGCATCATTTGTCGGGAACCTTTTTTATAAAAAGAACCGTATAGATCAGGACGCGCAGGAAAAGAGACTTATGAAGGAGCTCGGAGACGAGCTTGAAAAGGTCGACCAGGCAATGTTTGATTCCGTTGCCATAGTCAGCGCGCTTATAGATGAAAAGGATCAGTATACCAAGGAGCATTCGCTGAGAGTTGCAAGGTATTCAAAGCTCATTGCCGAAAAGAGCGGATATGCCGCCGATCCATCGTCACTCAGAGTAATATACAACGCGGCGCTTTTGCATGACATTGGAAAGATAGCGGTCCCCGACAGGATACTTAACAACTCTGAAGGGCTTTCCGATGAGGAATACAAGATAGTAAAGAACCATACCAAATGGGGTTCTGATATCTTAAAGGAGCTGACGTTTTATCCGAAGATATTCTACGGTGCCAGATATCACCATGAGCGATATGACGGCAAGGGATACCCGGACGGATTAAAGGGTGACGAGATCCCCATGGAGGGAAGGATAATAGCGGTAGCGGATACGCTTGATGCTATGAACTCTGAGAGAGTATACAGAAAGCCATGCTCCAAGGAATATATAATAAATGTTTTTGAAAATGACAACGGCGAGCAGTTTGAGCCAAAGCTTGCTTACGCCGTATGTGAACTTATAAGAGAAGGAAAGATAAAGATATTAGCCGATGATATCGAGAGCTGAACAGGTAATTGAACATATAATCGAATGCCTCGCCGAGAGACCTCATGATGACAAGATGTCTCTCTGGCTTAAGCGTGTTGCCTGTATCGCCACGATATGGGCGATAGTTTATTCTGCCCGCATGGGGCTTAATAACTATGTCATGCTTTTTACGATCTCCTTAACGGCATGGTTCATCGATTCTGAGATAAGTGCGCACAAGACATATATTTATGTGGATGTGGTGTGCATCGGGATAGTCACGGGCGTAGTACTGACAGTGGTATTATCCGGAGGACTGGGACAGATCGCATGCTTTGTGGCCCTGATGATAGCAGTACTGTCTGTCTTTATACTGGGCCTTTTATGGGGCAATGTACTGGGCCTTTTCAGCTGCCTGTTCATGGCCGTCGTATTCTCGATAAATATCAACAACAAGATGGTAGATATGTACTCAAAGGAGTTCTGCGAGAGATTCGTATATATCATGGCAGGTTTCATGGCTACAGCAAACTTCATTGTTTACGGCATGACCAATTACTGGATAAACAAGCGAAAATATACTGAAAACCTGAGCGAGCTCATAGAGAAGGGAAAAGCCGGCAGAAGAGATGTAAACCTTAAGATACTGGTCGCTATGTACAAGACTCTTGAGACCAAGTCTCCTCATATGGCAAAGCATTCCGAGCTTACCGCGATCTGGACAAGGCTCATTGCAGGAAAGATGGGAGTACGCAAGGAAGAGGAGTTAAAGACATATTACTACGCAGGTCTTTTGCATGACATAGGAAAGATCGGTATCCCCGATGTATATATGGACAGGACAGAGCTTACCGATGAGGAATATGAAGTATATAAAAAGCATGTCGATATCGGCTACGATATCATAAATCAGCTCGAACTTGAAAAGATAAGCGATGCGGCACTCTATCACCATGAGAAATGGAAGGGCGACGGCTACAAGGGGTTAAGAGCCGATGAAATACCCGAGATAGCAAGGATCGTCGGTATCGCAAACTTTATCTCAAGACTCGAGCAAAAGGATGTAAGCCTTGAACAGATCAAGCAGGAGCTTACCGCTCAGGGCGGAAAGGCTTATGACATACGTATAGTCAAGTTAGCCTGCGAGGCTATCGATGATCAGATAAGGCTTGAGAAGGAGCGCAGCATACTGGGACAGAGTGTATTTTAATGGGATTACAGATGATAACGGGTGCTTCAGGCACCGGTAAAAGCGAATACATATACAGGACCATAGATCAGATGGCGAAAAATAACCGGGACAAGAGATACTTTGTGATCGTTCCGGATCAGTTCACCATGCAGACACAGGCTGATATGGTAAAGATAGCGGGCGGAGGCATCATGAATATTGATGTCCTCAGCTTTTTACGTCTTGCACATCGTATCTTTGAAGAGACCAACTGCGAAAACAGACTGGTGCTTGACGCTACTGGAAAGAGTATTGTCTTAAGAAGGCTTGCTTCCGATATAAAGGACAGACTTCCATATCTTAGTTCAAATCTAAAGCGAAGCGGCTTCATACATGAAGTCAAATCATCTATCTGCGAATTCATGCAGTACAGAATAGGACCCGAAGAACTCGACAAACTTATAAGATTCAGCGAATCCAAAGGCGCTCTTAAGGCAAAACTTAAGGATCTGAGGGTGCTGTATGCCGATTTTTTGGATTATATTAAGGATTCATATATAACAACAGAAGAATCAATGGATCTTCTTGCCGCAAAACTCGAGGAATACAAACTGATAAAAGACAGTGTGGTCGTATTTGACGGATTTACCGGTTTTACTCCGGTACAGATGAGAGTAGTGACTGCTCTCATGAAGCTGTGCGACACGGTATATATAACGCTCACCCTTGAAAAGAATGCAAACGGCAAGGATGGGCTTTTCGCGCTGACTTATAAGACATACGAGACACTGTTTAAAGCAGCAAAAGATAATGACATTGAGATACAAAAGGACATAATCTGTGAGAGGAATCACCGTTTTGCAGATAAGCCCGGGCTTTTGCATCTTGAAAGAAATCTGTTCAGATATCCTTTTGATACATATCCCGGTATACCTAAAGAGCTTGATCTTTACGAAGCAGCTGATACAGAGGATGAAGTAAGACATCTTGCGATGAATATAAGAGAGCTTCTCTTTAATGGCGCACAGTATCGCGAAATGGCGGTGATCACGGGGAATATCGAAAGCTATGAGAATCATATCCTAAGGACTTTTTCTGATTTTGATATACCCGTATATATAGATAAGACAAGGGCTATAGTATTAAATCCCTTTGTTGAGTATACTAAGAGCCTTCTTAGGATGATACAGAAAAACTTTGACAGAGACAGTGTTATCAGATTTTTAAGAAGCGGGATAGCTGGATTTGACCCCGATGATACGGATATATTTGAAAATTTCTGCATAAAGACTGGCCTTAAGGGTAAAAAACGCTACGAATCCTATATCGCAGATAAAGATATAGAACTGGCAGGCAGGATAAATAAGATAAGAGAGGCTCTGATCGACAGCATAGAGCCTGTTTTAAGCGCCGATATCAAGCCTTCAGGCAAGCTTAAGGCAAATGTATATGTCAGGGCCTTGTATGAATGCTATGAAAAGAATGATCTGTATTCACGCTTAAAGCTCTTTGAGGACGGCTTCAGGGAAATGGGCGATTTTACAAAGGAAAAAGAGTATGCCCAGATATACAGGCTGACAATGGAGCTCTTAGAGCAGATATGCGGCCTTTTGGGCGAGGAGGAGATCACTCTTGAGGAGTTTTCAGACATACTTGAAGCCGGGTTTGAGGAGATAAGCGTAGGAACGATCCCTCAGGGTGTTGACAAGGTAATAGTCGGAGACATGGAAAGAAGCAGACTAAAGCCGGTAAAATATCTCTTCTTCCTGGGATTGAACGACGGCTATGTGCCCAGAAAGAGCTCAAAGTGCAGCATACTTTCCGATATGGAGCGCGAATATCTTGCAGGAAACGATATGGATCTTGAACTGGCGCCGACTCCAAGGCAGAAGATATTCATTCAGCGCTTTTACATGTACAGCAATCTCGTAAAGCCTTCAGACAGGCTGTATATGTCATACAGCAGTGTCGATAATGAGGGAAGGAGCATGAGATGCGCCTACATCATTCCCGTTATAAGAAAGATATTTCCTAAGCTCGAGGTCAAACGCCCGGATATGAATAACAGGCTTAAGGATATCGGCAATGAGGCATATCTCAAGGAATATGTATGCTCAAAGCTTCGTGAATATGCCGATCATGATCTTAACGAAAATGACAGGGATGAACTCATGCAGGCGATATCGCTGATGCTCTCCCTTGGCGACAGAGCCACTAAAGATCTTCTTGAGATGTTCATAAACAACAGTTTCTACCGCTACAGGGATGAGAACATAGATGCAAAGATAGCAGGGATCCTATACGGCGAGAGGCTGCTTGCGTCAATAAGCAGGATGGAGCAGTTTGCAGGCTGTGCCTATTCATACTTTTTGCGATACGGTCTTACTTTAAAGGAACGCGAGACCTATGATCTCGATAACAGGGATATGGGAAGCATTTTCCATGAAGTGCTCGAAAAATACGGAAACTGCGTAGCAGACCGCGGCCTTTCATGGACCGATATGACACCTGAGGAGACGGAAGAGATAATAAACAAGGCGCTTGAAGAAAGCGTGATAGACTCGGGAAGCATCCTGTTTGAGAATGAGGCAAACAGATACATATACAAAAAGATGTCCAGGGTCTTAAACAAGGCGATAGACGTTCTGACATATCAGCTAAGGGCAGGACAGTACAAGGTTTCGGCTCTCGAGATACCCTTTAAGAGGATAGATACCCTCGATGAGATAAATGTCGCGCTTGACAAGCAGGAAAAGATGGAGCTGAACGGCCGTATAGACAGGATAGATACGCTTGAGAGCGATGATAATGTATATGTAAAGGTAATAGACTACAAGACCGGAAACAGGGACTTTTCGCTCCTTAACTTCTACCACGGGCTGCAGCTGCAGCTCGTAGTATATATGAGCGAGGGCATGAAGGAGAGCGCAAAGCGCTTTAAAGACAGGCAGATACTGCCGGGAGCTCTCTTATACTACAGGATTGCCGACAATACCGTTGATGCCGACAATGAGACTGACGAAGACAAGATCAACAGCATGATAAAGGATTCGTTAAAGACAAAGGGACTTATTAACGACGATCCGACAAATGTCTTTGGAATAACCGGAATAAAGGACGGAAAATCCGATGTAGTTAATTTAGGATTTAATAAAAACGGCAGTTATAGCAGTTCCTCATCTGTCATGAATGTCGAAAATATGCGCCTTTTGAGCGATTATGCTCAATTTAAGCTAAGACAGATAGGCAATGATATCATATCGGGAAAGATCACGAAAAATCCCATCAAAGAGGATGAGAGAAAGAACTCCTGCACGTACTGTGCGTATAAGAAAGTGTGCGGATTTGACAAACGTCTTGACGGTTATGAGATGAAACAGCTAAAAAAGGCAGATGATGATATGCTGCTTGCAAAGATGAGACAGGATATGGAGGCTGAGATAAATGGGTGAGATAACATACTCTGAAGAACAGCTTCGTGTTATCAATACAAGAAAAAAGAACATACTCGTATCCGCAGCCGCCGGAAGCGGAAAGACAACGGTTCTCGTCAAAAGGATCATAGAAAAGATCACCGATGAGAATAATCCTGTGGATATAGACAGGATACTCGTGCTTACCTATACCGATGCTGCGGCATCGGAAATGAGAAGCCGTATAGAAGATGCTATCGAGAATGCACTTCTTGAGAAACCCTATGACGAGCAGCTTAACAGACAGGCTGTTCTGATCCATAATGCCCAGATATCCACCATTCACGGATTCTGTCTTTCGCTGATAAGGAACAATTTCGCCGATATCGGCATAGATCCTTCATTCAGAGTAGCTGAGACCGGGGAGATAAAGCTTTTGGAGGCTCAGATCGCCGATGAGCTTATAGAGGAGATGTTTGAAGGAGAGGATGCGGACAAGATAAGGCTTTTGGCCGACAGGTTCGCGACAGGAAACAGTCTTACGGCGCTTAAGGAGATAATAATAGATGCCTACGGCGTTAGCAGGAACAACCCCTTTGTAAGGGAATATATCGAAGAACGCAGAGAGGATTACAAGTGTACGGATGAGTCTGGGCTACTTGACAGCGCATGGGGCAGACAATTAAGGTCCTATGCTACCAAGCTGCTTGATGAGGCGCGATTCCTTACAAGATACAATATCGAGGCGACAGAGAGCCCAGGCGGAGCCTTCATGTATAAGGATGCGTTCTTGTCAGACCTTGATCTTATTGAGCATATAGGCAGATCACAGACATACAGCGAGTACTATGAGAGACTCAAAGCGGCTGATTTTGCAAGACTCAGCTCAAAGAAGAGTTCTGATGTGCCTGAAGAGAGCAAGGATCAGGCAAAAGACATACGTGAAAATGTCAAAAAGATAATCGCCGATCTTAAAAAGAACTTTTTTGGCATGAACGCAGATGCGATCCTTAAGGGAATGAGAGCAAATGCAAAGGTAACTGATGCCTTATGCGATGTGCTCCTAAGATATGACGCCATGCTTGAGGAAGAAAAGCATAAAAGAAAGATCATAGACTTTTCCGATATGGAGCACTTTGCGCTTAAGATACTTCTTAAGAAGGAAAACGATGAATATGTCCCCACAAGGTGTGCTCTGGATTACAGGGATGTGTATGATGAGATAATGGTCGATGAATATCAGGATTCAAACCTTGTACAGGAAAAGATACTTGAATCCATATCGGGAGAGAGCATAGGAAGATTCAACCGATTCATGGTCGGAGACGTAAAGCAGAGCATATACAGCTTCAGAAGAGCCTGTCCCGAGCTCTTTATGGAAAAATACGAGACCTATAAAGATACACCTAATGATATCCGTATAGATCTTTCGGCCAACTACCGAAGCAGGGTTGAAGTCGTTGACAGCGTAAACTGCGTCTTTAAACGGATAATGGGCAAGGACCTCGGAAATATCGCATATGATGAGGATGCAAGACTGCATGCCATGGCTGAATACAAAGATACAGGACAGGATCATACGACTGAGCTTGATCTGATCCCGTATGAAGAGGGCTTAACAGGCAAGATAGAGCAGGAAGCGGTCTTTGTGGCAAAAAGGATAAATAAGCTTGTGGGTAAATACATGATCTGTGACAAAGACAGCATCCGTCCCGCGAGATACAGCGATATAGTAGTCCTTCTAAGGAGCAATAAGGGCTGGGATGACGTGTTTGCAAGCGTATTTGCAAGATATTCCATACCTGCATTCATCTCATCAAAAACGGGGTATTTCTCAGCCTTGGAGATCAAACAGATTCTATGCCTATTGCAGGTACTGGATAATCCCAGAAACGAGATAGAGCTCTACGGAGTCCTGACAGGAATATTCGGCGGATTTGAAGAAGAGGAGATAGCTCTTGTAAGATCTGTATCTAAATGCGAACTCTATGATGCGATAAAGGCGATATCTGAAGGAGAATTTAAGGAACAGGACAAGATAAGCGAAGAAATAAGATCAAAGAGCACACAATTTGTGGACTTTTTGGACAGATACAGGAAAAAGGTCATCTATACACCGATCAACGAGCTTATAGAAGAGATCATCGATGAGACGGGATATATGTATCACATACTGTCACTGCCCTACGGGGATCAGCGAAGAGCTAATGTATACATGCTCATAGAAAAGGCCAAGCAGTATGAGAGGGGCTCGTTCAAGGGACTGTATCACTTTATAAGATATATAAATGAGATACAGAGCTACGAGATAGACTACGGTGAATCCGCACTGGTCGATGAGAGAGCCGACGTAGTAAGGATAATGAGCATCCACAAGTCTAAGGGTCTTGAATTTCCGATATGCATAATAAGCGGCCTGTCCAAGAGATTCAATCAGATGGATACAAAAGCAAAGATGCTGTTTGAGAGACAGCTGGGCGTTGCATTTGAGTATGTAGATACTATAAAGAACGTTAAACACAGCGACATGAGATACAACACCCTTGCAAGGCGCATAAAGCTTGACGGCATCGCAGAGGAGCTGCGTGTATTGTATGTTGCAATGACAAGAGCCAAGGAAAAGCTGATAATGACAGCATGCGTATCGGATCCGGACGTGCTCCTTGACAAGTATCGTGCGCAGTATTTCGGTGATATCCTGGATGAAAACGGACTTTTGCCCTATCATGTCAGGAGCGGTTTTATGAGCTTTTTAGACGCCCTGCTTTCTTCACTTGATGAGAGATCGCCTGTGAGAGTGAGCGTGATCGGGGTTAACGAAAATGAAGAAGAAGCTGTTAATGAAGGGCTCACAAAAGAAAGAAGAAAGATCAGACTTTGTGACGACATTGAAAAGATCACAGATGATACTTTATCAAACGGATCATTGCGGGAGGTTAAAAATAAAATCACGTTTAAATATCCACACAAGGAGCTTGAGCAGCTTTATACAAAAACTTCTGTTTCCGAATTAAAGATGAATGCCATTTTGGAAAAGCTTTCGGCAAACGAGATCGAAGATGTTCCGGCGCAGTTTTTTAGCGAGCATGAGCCCGAAAAATACATTCCGACATTTGTATCAGACGAAAAGAAAGTGAGCGGGACAGCCAGAGGAACTGCATATCACAGAGTCATGGAATTGTTTGATTTTGCAGCATGCTGCGATATAAAAGAACTTGACCGAGACAGTCAACTAAACTTTGTCACATCTGTCATTGAACGTGAGATAGAAAGCAGGAGGATAGACAGGGCTGATGCGGAGCTTGTTGATAAAAACAAGGTGTTATCATTCCTTTTATCGGATCTTGGAAACAGGATGTGCAAGGCAGCCAAGAGAGGTCAGCTCAGTTTAGAGCAGCCGTTCGTACTCGGTATAAGCGCCGACAGATTAAACAATAAATTCCCGAAAGAGGAAACCGTTCTTATACAGGGTATAATTGATGCCTTTTTTGTAGAGGATGGAAAAATAGTGTTGATGGATTATAAAACAGATGCCGTTTCATCAAAACAGGCTCTTATAGACAGATATGAGCTTCAGCTGGATTATTACAGAGAAGCTCTTGAAAAGATAACGGGAATGAAGGTTGAGCAAAAGCTCATATATTCATTTGCATTAAATGAGACTGTTATACTGTGAGATCAGGCACACAGAGATTCTACTATGAGCAGTATGCCGTCAGACATTTTTACGGTGACTCTGTCGCTTTTCCAGTAATTGCTCAGTCCCAGGGGGAATGTATTGGATATCGTGATGCCTTCGCAGTCGTATGCCGAGCCTGTGATGCTCACATTCGTACACTGATCTGAAAGAGCATATACTGACAGGGAATAGCCGTCCTTTCTGGGAAGAGATATCATGCCGCCCGTAAATGTCCTTAAATACTCGGATTTGCTTATGAGCTCGCATTCTCCGCCGTGGCTTGCAACAAATGCCATGGACTGTATATTGGCCAGGGTATGATCGAGACGTCCGCCCAGGGCACAGCTTATGATTATGTGCTTGTATCCTGCAGACAGTGCGTATCTGATAGCCAACATCGTGTCGCTGTCGTCCTTATGGGAAGGAAACTCGCGAACAGGAATATCTTCATAATCAGAAGCATCACTGCAGCAGGAGTCGAAGTCTCCGACTATGAGATCGGGCTTTATCTTGAGAGTCCTTGCGTGATCATAGCCGTGATCGCAGGCAATGACATAATCGTATTCGATCTTTCCGGGTATGGGAGAAAAATCTCCGCCCGATATGATAAGGCACGTACTCATAGGGATCCTCCTTATATGATCATTATTCTTTTTCGCTTTTCTTTGATGAAAGATAGAAAAGAACGATCGCAGCTGCTATGGCAATAATGCTCACAACTGCTATCAATATCCAGTTTACACTTGCAAAGCCCGTTGCGTCAAATTCACCGGTCTCTGCATTCTGGATATTTGAAAATACTGTCCTGACATCGAATATCAGAGCAGAGGCTGCAATGAGTCCGCCTATCCATTTAAGGACAGAAATGCCTTTGTTTTCAGATCTGCTTAACTGAGTGATGTTATCGCTTCTAAAGTCGAGCATCGATCCTATGTAGTAAGCAACGACAGCTGTAACTATCGTCTCGGGGATCATGTATGTGGCATTGTATCCGATTGAATAGGCAAGCGCTGCATTTGTCGGGATAGAGAGTCCGGCCCAGACAGTCGCGCCTGAAATGACATGACAAATATATCTTGCGATACATGCAAGGATGGAACCGAACAGAAGACCTCGCTGCTGTGAAGAAATATTTCTGAAAGCGCCTCCAAGACCAAGGAGCATGAATGCTATCAGATAGTCAAGCAGGATAACTGCTACGACCGACTGCCATGATGTGACGTATGACAGCGTATTAAGACCTAAAAGCTGCTGGATTATTCCGAATACAAAGCCTGTCAGCAGACCGAATCTTAATCCGTGACGGTAAGCGATTATCATAATCGGCAGCATGCTGGCTATGGTGACTGAACCGCCGTAAGGCAGATCGAGCAGCTTGATGAGTGAAAGAACGGTAGCAAGCGCGATCATTATGGCTGCTTCCGTGATCTTTCTGGCATTTGAAATGTTTGTTGTTTGTGACATAAAAAAACCTCCCGGAAAATAGTACGACCCAAATCGGTCATCATTCACCCAGAGGGGACAGAATAACTGCATGTTGCAGTCAATGCTTCCTTACGCCGGAGTTACCCGGTTCAAGTTATGAGGGTCAGAGTTAAAAACTCAATCTCAGCATATGCTCCCCTAGCGTGATATTTGGTTAACGATTCAGAGTATAGTACCGCTAAAAGGCGTTGTCAATAAAAACTTACAGGTGAAAAATATGATAAAAGCACTTGAAAACAGGATAACAAAAACTCCGTATATGCTAAAGAACTCGTTTGCAAGGTCACTCAGCATAGTTACGCCTGAGTTTGTTTACTATTATCTTAACCAGCTGGTGACGTTTGGCCTTGCATATCTTATAGGCACTGGGCAGTACGGGACAGAGGTTTCCGAGAAATTCTCAAACAATTCCACGATGTGGGCTGTCCTTATCAGGATAACGGCTCTGATCATAGCAACACTGCCGCTTTTGTGGTCGTTTATAAAAGAGTATCCGAGGATACTTCCCGGCTCCGATAAAAGAGTGATCCGTTTATGCTATGTGACTGTACTTGCCATTT
>JAGCXJ010000103.1 GCA_017961385.1 Lachnospiraceae bacterium | reverse complement strand
GTTGCCAATGATCTTAGCGCAATTCTTAATGAAGAACTTGGCCCTTTGAACTTCACTAACTACTACTGTGACAGCCACGAGAACCAGCGTACGGATTATTTAAGCACATTCGGCGGACTCATGTTCCTCGGTATACTTCTTAGCACCATATTCCTTGTATCATGCGTGCTCATCATCTACTACAAGCAGATCTCCGAAGGCTTCGAGGATAAGTCCAGATTCGAGATCATGCAGAAGGTCGGCATGACGCGCGAAGATATCAAGAAGAGCATCAATTCACAGATGCTTACGGTATTCCTGATCCCGATCGTGTTCGCCTGCGCACACCTGTTCATGGCTTTGCCGATCATCCATAAGCTTCTTATGCTCATGGGCTTCATGAATATGCCTATGCTCGTTGCAACAGCAAGCGTATGCGTAGTTATCTGTGCGGTATTCTATGCAGCTATCTACAAGGTAACATCCAACGCTTACTACAAGATCGTATCCTGAGCAGTTTTGATGGATATAAAAAGGCACCGGCTTCAACCGGTGCCTTCTTCGCCTAATTAGCGATGAGATCAATACTGGTCTTCTACATGTCCTTTATTGACATCGTTCCGATTGTTATATATCACACCAAACGAATTCTCCGTTATCAAGAATATCAAACTCAACAAAGTAATAATGCATACTGTACTCCGGGCTGCATGCAAGTCTATAATGCCCAGGTTTTAGATTTCCGTAATCAGCAAGATCAATTGTAAACATCATACTTTGCCCTGAAACTAATTCGGATGTGTCATAAACCAAATCCCTATTTGATACATCTTCTTGCATGTTAAACCAAGTATTGGAAAGGTATCTTCGTGATTTACCGAACGATCCACTGTGGATTGTTTTTGGGGCCCTTTCTTTCAAGTAGTTCCATTTCCTGTAATTTACCAACAATCTTTTTAACGCCGCCAAGACTCAAAGAGCAGGAATCAGCTACAGCCTGCAGTGAAGAGTATGGGTTTTCTGCAAGGTAATGTAAAACATTTCGTTGGTTATCTGTAAGGATGTCTATAATCTTATTTTTCGCTTGTCTTGCAAGAACATAATCTGGAACATATCCATAAGGAATCGTTACTTTAAGAAGACCGTCATTGAAAGAAAACGCCTCTCTGCCATAATGATCAACAATTCTTGGAATTCCATGTCCACTTTGCTCAGTAAAATCGCATGTAATAAATATATTAAACAACCTGTTATTTACGGGTTTACTCGTTCCTGTGTAAAAACCCTCTTTACTAAGGCCAAAGGGGAGACCGCCATATGAGACTACTTCGATGCGATCATCATACATGTATACTGACGGAGGAATGTTTTCCGTCCATGTAGTATGAACGCAGGCATTTATCCAAGCCTCACGAAAAGACTGATAATCGAAAAGCGGCGTTTCTACTCTCGTTCCTGCCTCAGCATCTATTTTCTTAGGTTTATTGATTAGTTTAAAATAATCCAATACTTCCTTAACAGTAAGGATCAGACTTTGATTATAGTAAGTCAGGCGCTGATCAAATGTATTCTTGTCTGTTCCTTTAAACCGCATCACTTTGATAATCATCTCATTCTGATCAGACAGCAAATAAGCCATACGATTGTACTTGCCTTCTTTATTGACCATCCCGAAACTATTCAGGAATGCTTTTGTTCCTGATGCATGCACGCCCAAATTGTTAAGAAATGAAACCATTCCTTTGAATGTCAGATCTTGATTGTCTGATGATATCTGCATAAGAATATCAGTATCTCCAGACACAAGCATCCTGCGCAACAAGTCACTTCCTATTTGCTCGTCTGCAGCTGCAGTTCTCAGGTAATATCTACCGTCACATGAATAAGGTATGTCCGATCCCGCCGCATGAACCCTTATATATGACCGGCCTTCCTCATCATGCAGTTCATCTATATCCAGAACAATTCTTGGTTCAATTAATTCTGCTGTTCTGCTTCTGATATCGAGCAGCGTACGTTTCCCGACATTTATTCCTTTGACTGTACCGTCATCATCCACGCCAAAGTATACAGTTCCCTCGAATCTTCTATTCAGCATTGCCGACAAAGATTTCAACCCTTTATCCAGCTGACCCGTTCCGAGCTTAAACTCCTGTTTTTCATTTTCTGCTCCGAGATTCATATTGAATCCTCCTTATGGCAAAGTCTACCACAAAGATCCTACTAAGTCTACTTGCTAAGTCTACCGCAACGTAGACTTAGTTTATAATTCTGTCCTGCTGTATGTTTATATATATCAACGACTACCATATTCTGTTTACTGCAACAGGATTAATTATCACCAGTATTCACCTACATAACTCTCAAACACAGAGCGATCCAGACCTTCCGAACCAATATTCTCACAGATTTCTCCTCGTAAGATACTGAAACCATTCATAGAGCGGTGTTCACGATCACATGTCGACACACTCATATTTAGATCATCACCGATGTCCTCAACAAGCAAAGCAGCAATATCATATGCGACTGAATCAAACTCATATTCACTCATGGTCGTATCAGGATTCATAACAAGATGAATGCTGAATACCATCGGATAACGGGAAACTAATTCAGAATAAGACATCGAATACAATGGTATGGTGACTTCTTCCATTTCGATCGAATCCCGATATGCTCTTGTGGTATCAACCCTATACTGATCTCGATTATCAGCACTGGAAATAGTGTTACAAAAACTTCCAAGAAAACAAAAACAATAACTGGCGTTCTCCCTCAGTTCATCGCCATAATATGCGTCTACATATTGTGTATAGAAATGAGTTTCAAGCTGGTCTTCAAGCCAACCTATCTGCTGCGCATATAAAGGACTTGAATTCTTCAAGATGCATTCCATCGTCTGACCACAACAATCAGAGTACGTAATAGTCCACTCATAATAATTGATCTCATCTTGATGATAACCGCAAGAGCACGTTTCCCCCGGAATACTGCAATCTCTTCTTTCACTTATGGAATAATCACCGAATATCTGCCGGAGCTCATCCGAGTATAACGCAGGATAGTCATATGTATATGTATAAGTCTTGATGGGTGATTCATGAAAGGAATGCACTATTTCGGAACAACCTGAGAGAAGCACAAGACAAAGACTAATCGCAACTATCGATGTAATTATACGTGTTCTCATTTTTATATTCCTAAGATCATCTTTATCTAAACCTATATTAGGTCGATATACTGATTATTAAATATTCTAATACTTTCAAATACATTTTATTCTGCAAAAACACTGTCCAGGTATTCTTCCATCCCCTGAATATACACATACTCGCTGCTGCCGTCCGCATGACAAAGCCTCCCGATTACGCTGGCAAAGTGTATCTCCAGTATGTCACCATTGTGCAGATCCATAACATACGCATTCGTTTCACCTTCAAAGAACTCATCATCAGCATTGATCGTATAGTATTTAAAAGTTCTGAGCATTTCCAATTGTTCCGGATCAGTGATCTCCAGCACTTCTCCGTGATTGTTGGTAACAGTGACCTGATCCACATCAAGAGTACTATAGACATTTTCCTCATTGTACTCTTCGGCAATTCTGTCCACGGTATCATACAATTCCGAAGGTACAGCAAACACTTCATCCGAGGACACAACCACACCATACTCGTTACCAATATGCAGCACAAGGTCACCATTAACCGTCAGCTCATAGTAATCCATGATGTGATCATAGATATGTTCGTATGCTTCCGAACTGGGATCTGTCGTGTCCTTAGAAAGTTCCGACAGTAACTCAGCCAGCATAGCCAGATCTTCACCGCTGATCTCAATAGTATGGCAGGGAATCGTGTTTCTGATCATATCACCGGATGCGATATTATATCCGACATAATAACGAACAGAAATACTCTCCACATCCTGTGTCACGATATTCCCTATATTTGATTCTATTTCAGTGTCTGTAGCCGTTTCTGATGTGAGCAATGACTCTGTTGTGCCGTTCACCGGCTGCGTCTTATTCCCGCACGCACACAACATTCCTACTGCCAATACAGCTATTACTGCTGTTTTCAAACCATTAATTTTATTCATAATCCCTATTCTCCCGTTCAAATAACAATACCGGGATATCTAATCTGACAATTAAACTGTCTATAACAACAATTCACGAAAATATACTTGGGATGACACATTTCAATCAATTTCCTGTACAACTACGCTTTTCATTTATGATTTGTTAATTACGCACTATCCTAAACCTCTTATACATACTACCCATTTATAACAGAGTCAATTAACTCACTCTCACTACGAGTGGAATGTATTTCACCTAAAAGACGCTCGTGTGTATAAAAGGACAAACCTTGACCTTGCTCTGAATTTAAGTTATATAGATTATCTGTATAT
>JAGCXJ010000102.1 GCA_017961385.1 Lachnospiraceae bacterium | reverse complement strand
TATCTTGTGATGTACGATCTCTGCTCGTTTTATAATCCCAAGCTTGTCGCATCGTTCACACACCGGATGGAGTGATAAGTAATTCCTTTTGCACTTACGCCATTTCTTTGACGTGTAGAAGGCTGATGCACCTTCCTTCTCCACATACTGCTCAAACATCTTCCACCTGAACCTTCCTCCGTGGGAACCGAACGTGTCGGCTCCCGAGCGGAAGATAACTATATAAAGCGAGACTTGGTCGTCTTTGCTCTATACCAATGCAAAAGGCGCCCGAGCTAATGCCGAGCGCCGTACTCAATATGGAGGTTTACATTCTTATCACCTTATCACAGTTTACAATATATCAGGGATATGTTCTGCATTCAACTGAATGAGTCTGCAAACTTTTATTTTATTCCATCTTTGCCCCACAGTTAGAACTAATCAATCATCCGTAGGCTTATGAAACAGCATCTTAATCTCAAAAATAATGCTGTTTATCGGAAATTTTATATAATCCTTAAACTTTTGACAATAAGGAATACTGTATGAGTTATATCTATATTCGCAAGGTTTATCTTCCTCTTTCGTAAGACACATACCATCTAAATCACAGTATTCGCAGAGTCTTTCTTTTATTTCATCTTTAATATCTTTCATTCCAAAACTCCTTTTGCACACATTATATCATCAAGTCTGTCATTCTGCTTCTCCTGCCTCTTCAAGGACTCTCTCCATATCTTCTGTTGCCTTATGCATGCTTTCCATGATACGCTGATGTTTCTCATCATCCTCTCGTCTCTTGATTGATTGCATTATGATAAGCATTATAGATGCTACTATTATAAGGATTATAGTCAATGTCATGATCTGCTTCCTCCCTTTTGCGCTTCAATAAACTCCTGCATCATCTTCACAATCTGTCCGGATTGACTTACACCTGCCTGATCGCATGCTGCCTTAAAATCTTCAGCTACCTCTTTATGCATCTTGAATCCCTTTGTGATATATCCTATCTTCTTCTGATATCTATCCGATGCTTTTGTCTGTGATGTTGGGCTTCCTTTGGGCATTTGACACTCTTTCCCTTTCCTGCTATTATGAGTAAAACATCCGAGGGTGGTGCAGGAAAGTTGTTTTGGTATCCACCCTCGGGCTCTTCTTATTTAGTTATCTTCTATGTCTTGCTGTGTATCTTCGATAAGTTTCTTTAAAAGTTCCTTCGCTTTTTTGTTTTCCTCTGTCTCGGGTGTCGCTTCATCGAGGTCTTTTAAATCTCTTATCAGTTTTCTCAAGTAACTCTTAAATACTGGCATCTCATTGTCCTCGTACATTTTCAATCTCCTTTCCTGCTGTTCCCTTGCTACAATTATATTATAGTATATGGTTTACCATATGTCAACACTTTTTTGAAGATTGATTAAATATATTTTAAGGACTATTTCCCCATCACCTTGCCAAACGAATCAAGTGCATCATCCCGAAGATAGTAAGCCGTCCGTTCTGCAATGCTCATCTTGTCAGCGGTTGCTATCATTGACAGTCCGTTCAGGTAATACCACTCGATGATGATCCTGTGGTCTGTCTGTGGGATCTGTCTTACCACCGTGTAAGCCTTGCCCTTCAGTTCTTCGAGTATGGCTTCCTTCTCCTCGATCTGCTTCTCGATCCTGATGATGTCGTCCATAGCCAGCGATAGATAATCCTGTGGGGAAGTCTGAACGTGATCCTTGTCGTACCTGATCGCTCCGGCTCCTGACGCTTTATACCGCAGGGCATCAAGCTCATCTCTCTTGCTCTTCAGCGCTCTGTCGTTGTCCCTTATCTTCCGCAAGTAAGTCTCTGCTTTGTTCCTGTTCTGTCCTTTTTTCATTACTTACTCTCCCACAATATTCTCTGCCCGCACTTGGGACAGAAGTCCATGAATTTATTAACATCTCCGTCACAGGAGAGCCAATGGCATTTGTAGTAAAACCCGCCACCGAGTTCTTGTTTTCTCGGCTCCATCGGCTCTTGTTGCCGGAGTGCGTTTATGATCCTTTCCTCAATTACTCTGTTATCCATCATGCAAATGGAATCTCGTTGTCAATGCCGTCAGGTATCTTCATAAACTCGTCTGTGGGATTGGCAGGCTGCGTATCGGCCTTCTTTTCAAGGAACTCGACATTTGTAACAACGATATCCGTTGTGTATACCTTACGTCCGTCTTTCTCGTATGAACCTGTCTGAATACGTCCCTCAACAAGGTATTTGACACCTTTATGGCAGTATTTCTGCACAAACTCTGCATTCTTCTCCCATGCCATGCAGTTTATAAAGTCTGTGCCTTCTTTTACCCTATCAACCGCAAGAGTGAACCTTGCTATCTTCTTACCGCTGTTTGTCTCCGATACCTTCGGATCATCTGTAAACCTTCCTGTTAATACAACGCTATTCATATCTACTCCTTTCATCCGTTAAGCTTAATTCTCATTTCCATTGCCATGCGTTTGATTCTGTATGTTTTTTCATATTGAGACATCTGTATCGGCTTCCTTACGCCTTCCCATCCTGACATCGGCGGAACACCTATTGTTCTGCGCCTGTCATATATGCTCTTGGGCGTTCTATCCAGCGCCCTTGCGATTATCTCGTCAGGTAGCTCGTGATGATCCTCAAGATATTGGTCATCTGCTCTCGTCCATAATCTACCCATTTATTCCTCCTTCTCACCAATCCGTTGCTATGTCTATTGTCTCCCGATCTGAAGCTGTGTGAGTATCAAGAACAACTCCGGTGCCGAGTGAAGTCTCGACAAATGTGTATCTCGGATGCAGATTCAAGTCTGCTGCTACTATCACGAATGGCCCATAGCACTTAACTCCATCTTCCCGGACGTTATACATGCCTGTCATCCCTACGGCCTCGTCCGTTTGTCTCGTGATACGGCTCATGTCGAGGTTGTACCAAGTCTCCCGATGCCCATTAAACTGGATCGTTCCCAGTTTTGCCGTCAGCGTGATTGCAAATAATGTAGTTA
>JAGCXJ010000101.1 GCA_017961385.1 Lachnospiraceae bacterium | reverse complement strand
TTCATATAGACAATGATGTGAGAGTATCTCTTATCTCGCGTTATCCAGAAGTATTTACGTGGGATGATGTGGAGATAGATGAGGAAGGCATCTGGAAATCGCTTGAGAAAGCCATCAGAGGCGCGGCAGAGAGCTTTGTTGACAGCAGGATCAAGGAAGGTGAAAACCTAAAGAACGATCTTATCGACAAGCTTGACAACATGCTTGCAGCAGTTGATTTCATTGAAGAAAAGAGTCCGCAGATCATAGAGGATTACAGAAGCAAGCTTATGGCCAGAGTCAGCGAGATGCTCGAGGATGCGGCAATAGATGACAGCAGGATAGTACAGGAAGTCACGATCTTTGCCGACAAGATCTGCGTTGATGAAGAGATGGTCAGACTGAGAAGTCATATTGAGACCATGAAAGCACTTCTGATAGAAGGCGGAAGCATAGGAAGAAAGCTTGATTTCATCGCTCAGGAGATGAACAGAGAGGCAAACACGACACTCAGCAAATCAAGCGATCTTGAGATAGCAAACAAGGGTATCGAGCTTAAGACCGAGATAGAAAAGGTCAGAGAGCAGATACAGAATATAGAATAAGGGATCAGGATGAAAGAAAAAGGATTACTTACAGTAGTATCAGGTTTTTCCGGAGCCGGCAAGGGAACTCTTATGAAAGGGCTGCTTTCAAAATATGACAATTATGCTCTTTCAGTTTCCATGACCACAAGAGCGCCCAGACCCGGAGAAGAAAACGGAAGAGAGTATTTTTTCATCACAAGAGAGCAGTTTGAGAAAAACATAGCCGACGGAAAACTCATCGAACATGCACAGTATGTCGGAAACTACTACGGGACACCGAAGGATTATGTGTTTGAACAGCTTGAAGCCGGAAAGGATGTTCTGCTTGAGATCGAGATACAGGGAGCTCTGCAGATAAAGAAGAAATTTCCCGAGGCACTTCTTTTGTTCGTTACGACCAAGGATGCACAGACTCTTGTTAACAGACTTAAAGGCAGAGGTACCGAGCAGGAGGATGTCATAATAAAAAGACTTAAGCGTGCGGCAGAAGAAAGCGAGGGTATCGAAGAGTATGAGTATCTTATAGTAAATGACGATCTTGATACCTGCATAGAAGACATGAATGACATTATCCAGAAAGCTAAATTAAGGGCTGACAGGAATAAGGAATTTATAGAAAAGATAAGAAAAGAATTGAAAAATATCTGATGACATCAGAAAGGAGATAACATGTTACATCCATCTTATTCAGATTTAATGAAGGTAGTTAATAGCGAGGTAGAACCCGGAGAGGCAAAGGTAGTAAATTCCCGTTATTCGATAGTTATGGCGACATCAAAGAGAGCAAGACAGATAATTGCCGGAGATGATCCGCTGGTTAACGGCGAGGGAAGAAAAGCTCTTTCGGTAGCTATTGACGAGTTAAACGAGTCAAAGATACATATTATCGGCGATGACGAGGAATAAAGAGTAAAACCCGGTAACGGGTTTTATTTTTTATGTATGAAACGGAGAATATATGAAGATACTTTTTATTTCACTCGGATGTGATAAGAATACAGTAGACAGCGAGATGATGCTCGGCATCCTGTCAAAGCACGGATACGAGATAACGGACAGTGAGGATGATGCGGATGCTGCTGTCATCAATACATGCTGCTTTATCGGAGACGCCAAACAGGAGTCGATCGATAACATTCTGCAGATGACTGCCTTAAAGGAGAAAGGAAAGCTTAAGGCTGTTATAGTTACGGGATGTCTGGGAGAAAGATATTCTGATGATATCCATAAAGAGATACCGCAGGTTGATGCGATCCTTGGAATAAGCGGTTGGGACAAGATAGCGGAATGCCTTGATACGGTCCTAAACGAGAATAAAAAGCCTGAAGATGCTGTCGGAGACATCAGCGCAAAACCCTTGTACGGATATGACAGGCTTTTGACAAACGGCGGACATTACGCATATTTAAAGATCGCGGAAGGATGCAACAAGCGATGCACATACTGTGTGATACCCTATGTGAGAGGAAACTACAGATCTGTTCCGATCGAGACTCTTGTTGATGAAGCTGAAAGACTTGCGGACAGAGGTGTTAAGGAACTGATACTCGTAGCTCAGGAGACAACTCTGTACGGAGTTGATCTTTACAATGAAAAGTCGCTTCCAAGACTTCTTAAGGCTCTTTCAAAGATAGAAAATATCAGATGGATAAGGATACTGTACTGCTATCCAGAAGAGATAACGGATGAGCTTATCAAGACTATAAAAGAAGAACCAAAGATATGCCATTATCTGGATATACCCATTCAGCATGCCTCTGATAATGTATTAAGGAGGATGGCAAGAAAGACAACAAGGGCGGAGATCACTGAAAGGATCGAAAGATTAAGAAAAGAGATACCTGATATAGCTCTTCGCACGACGTTCATCACAGGATTTCCTGGCGAGACGATAAAGGATCATAAACAGATGCTCAAATTTGTTGAAGATATGAGATTTGACAGACTCGGAGTCTTCACATATTCACGGGAAGAAGGTACCAAGGCGGGTGAAATGAAGGGGCAGATCCCTGAATTCATAAAGAGAAGACGAAGAGACAGAGTCATGCGTCTTCAGCAGAATATCGCATGGGATAAGGCCAGTCAGACTGCAGGCGAGGTCATGGATGTCATGATCGAAGGTAAACTTGTAAAAGAAGGCGTCTACGTCGCAAGGACATACAAGGATGCACCTTCTGTAGACGGAGAGGTTTTTGTTGAATGTGATCGCGAGCTTATGAGCGGCGATTTTGTAAAGGTAAAAGTTACCGGTTCAAGAGAATATGACCTTGTTGGAGAGGTGATTGAGTGATATTATAAATGGTAGAAAGAAACTTGGAGAAAAAGATGAATTTACCTAACAGATTAACCATACTCAGGACTATTCTCATCATACCGTTTGTTATCATCCTGTTAACGGGATGCTTCGGTTCATTCAGTAACTGGATAGCCCTATTCATATTCATTCTTGCGAGCATAACCGATCTTTTGGACGGAAAGATAGCAAGAAAGTATAATCTAATAACAAATTTCGGAAAGTTTATGGATCCGCTTGCTGACAAGCTTTTGGTATGTTCGGCACTGATCTGTCTGCTGTCTTTAGAGAGGATACCTGCATGGGCAGTGCTGATAATCATGGCAAGAGAGTTCATCATATCGGGGTTCAGACTGGTGGCTGCTGATAACGGGGTAGTGATAGCGGCCAGCATGTGGGGAAAATCAAAGACAGTGAGTCAGATGATAACAATCGGCATACTGATAGCGGATATAGATTTTATCTTATTTGAGGTATTGGGAATAATCGGAATATATGTGTCAGTCATACTGACGATCATATCGTTGATCGATTATATAGTAAAAAACAAGGAAGTCATGAAAGAAAAATAGACATAAACTATTTGGCGAGGTTACAGTATGGGGAAACTCAATATCAATCCTGATCTCAGCAAGATCAAGCAAAAGGCACTCAATGTAAAGAGGATCGGCGAAGAAAAGACCAAAGAGATATTATCAAAGGTTAGGAAAGCTCGAGAAAATGAGTCTGTAGGAGATGACAGGCCGCTTGGAAAGAGGTATCACAAGATAGGAGTGAAGCTTCTTGCGGCTTACTGTGTTCCTGTGATACTCATTATTCTGCTGGGCTTTTTTTCATATCGAACGGCATCTAAGGTAATAGAAGAAAAGTATCTGACAAGTGTTGAAAGTGCCATAGCTGCGACCGGCAACTATATGTCGATGATATGCTCAAGCATTGAGAACAAGGCTCAGACTCTTAATACGAATGACGATGTCACAAAGTATTATCAGGTCCTTTACAAGAAGACGAGCAGTGAAAAAGACAAGACATTTACAACTATTTTCAATGAGATAGGCAATTATATTAAATCCACGGATTTCGTATCTGATGCTTACATCATTTCCGAGAATGGAAGAGCGGTTCTTAACAATAACAGATCAGAGACTCAGATTAGAGAATCCGAACACGGAAGATTTGTTGAATTCTGGGATCAGCCCGAGGCTGAACTAGTCAAAGACTATGAAACAACAAGTATCCGTAACGGATGGATGGGCAAGCATCCCTTCATCGATGAAGTATGGTTCGGAGATCCCGATTCATATGTATTCTCATATATTCAGCTGTTTATGTACGGTGACGGTGCCGTTGTCATAGATATGGACAAGGAAAACCTTGAGAATACATTAAAGACTCTTAACATGGGTGACGGAAGCTATGCCGGATTTGTATCTGATAAGAATGAGATATGCATGAAGCAGACTGTTAAAGACGGAGTTGCTTCGTACGAGTTTTCACAAGAAGGCGACGGATTCTTTACTAATAAGAGTTTTTATACACAGGCTGTTGCTGCAGGTACGCAGATTGAAGGAAGCGAGGTAGAAGTAGAAGGAACAAGCTACTACTTCTATTACACGCCTATTGATGAAACAGGTATTTCACTCTGTGCTCTTATACCTCATGACAATATTACTGCCGAGATGGCCGGTATCAGAAATGTTACCGTGATTATGGTCATAATCGGAATAATCGTTGCTCTGGGTATTGGTCTTGCGCTCGCAAGAGGCATCAGTACGACTCTTAACAGTGTATGCAGCAATCTGGGCAAGGTTGCAAAGGGTG
>JAGCXJ010000100.1 GCA_017961385.1 Lachnospiraceae bacterium | reverse complement strand
GTTGTTGGTAATAAAAGGATTAAGATAGATGGCGGTTATAAACGGTTGTCTGTCAATTTCTACAAGAATGGAGAACCTGCAGAGTTTAGGGATGGCGATTGGAATTATTATGTAGATGGTACTGATGTATCACTGCTTATTGAAGAAGTGACCGATGGACTGGCGAAGAATGAACGGTCTATCAGATTCATAGGTACTGATGACTATATCGGAAAGATACTTGATGTTGTATATACAGCAGGCACAATATCTGATGATTTGGAACTCAGCATAACTGGGCTGTAAAGGAGGTGGTTGCGTTGACGTTAACAGATAACGAGATTGCCGAATTGCGGGCCTATAGAAATATACCTAATGAAGATGATGTCCGATATAAACAGGTTATAAAAGAGATGCTTATTAGCAATAATAAGATCATCTATTTACTTCACAATGAAGAACTTGAAAAGGCAGAAGTAGACAACGATGAATATCTTGGTAACAATATACTGCCTTATTATCTCATTCATCCTACTCAGACCGAGGTTAAGAACTTCATATGCTTTGAAACATCATTTGATGAGGTTTCAAGGATGAATTCAGTTATAAAATACCAACAGGTTATATTCTATGTTCTTTGCCATCAAGCAGACATAACAGAAAAGTATACAAGTACAGCAAGACATGACCTTATATCTGCCGTGCTTATAGACATGTTCCAGGGTGCAAATATCTTTGGGACCCAATTAAAGCTGATGTCTGACAAGCCAAGTGTTGTTGATACGGATTATGCCTGTAGAACGCTAATCTTTGAACAGCAAACACTAAACTCGCTTTATGGAAAACAAGGGGGACTAAGAATTGGGAATTAACAAGTCCAAGGTTCTCCGTGGAGATCCAATAGTCATAAATGAAAAAATTACCCTAAGACAACCGACTATAAATGAAATCATTGACTTTGATGAAGATAGATTCTTTGGAATCTTTTGGAGCATGTGCTCCTCTGCCTATGACAGGCCGGCAATGTTTGATGATATGGGTATAGATTTTATGACGGTTTCAGATTGGCAATACTTTCTTTCTGTTATTCAAGTGATGGATAAAGAGTCAACGTGTCTTATATTTGGTGATTTCGATTTTACAGAGTTTACTCTTCAAAAGAGAGTAAACGATAGGGAGGAACTTGAGTATGTTCTTTATAGAGAAATGGATGGATATATCTTTGATGAATCTGTCTACAATGAAGTCATCCCTTATGTAAGAGAAATGATAAATTTTCATCATTCTGGAAAGAAAGCGGCTAATAAATCCACCGCGAAACTCCTTATAATGGATGATCGCAGAGCGAGGGATAGAAACAAGAATAAAGAACCGGAATCAATGCTTGATGGTATTATCATCTCTTTAGTAAATACTGAAGAGTTTTCGTATACGTACAAAGAGGCGTATGAGATAACAATATATCAGCTTATGAAATCATTTACTCAGATATGCGGAAAGAAGTCAGCAGTGGCTCTTATGCAAGGAAGCATGAGTGGTTTCATGGATACTTCTGGAATAGACTCCAAGGCATTTGATTGGACTTATTCCGAAGAAAAATATAAGCCGAAAGGCAAGAAGTTAATAACAAAAACAGTGAAAAAGAAGTAGTTTAAGCTACTTCTTTTATTATGAAAGGAGAAAATCATGCCTACATTAAATCTTGACAAACTGGTTATTGATAGAGTGTATGATGGCTGGTTTGAAGATAAGAACCTCGCTCTTCTCGCCCACCTTGATCAGATTCAGAACTTTAGTGTAAATACAACTTCTGAGACAAAGGACAAGACTGATGCTCAGGGTGCTCTTATTAAGAGATACTACACATCTAAGTCTGTTGAAGTTACTGGAGAGAACGCAGTTCTTTCATTGAACCTTATGTCAATTCAGACCGGATCTGATAAGGTTGTTAATGAGAACGTTGTTCTTCCTCGTATTCTTATGCTCAATGCATCAGAATCACCTATTACTCTTCCCGAGACTCCTATTGAGGGAACAGTAATGGTATATGGAACATATGACAATGGCCTTCCTAACACAGATACGCCTTATACAGCAGGCGCAGCTGCCGCTGATGATACTTATGTTCTTACAACTGTAGACGGAGTAACAACTCTTACAGTTCCTACAAATGCTACTGCTACAGTACAGATCAAGTATGATTACCAGGTTGCTACAGGCAAGTCCGCAATCAGAGTTAATCAGTTCGCCTCTGAGTTCCCTAAGGAGTGCAAGGCTACATTCAGAGTTCTCTGCTCTGATGTTTGTGATCCTGAGACAGTACGTGCTCTTTACATTGTTTTCCCTAGATTCCAGATGTCCCCTGACTTTGACTGGACTATCGATACTGAAAGTGCACAGCCTTTCTCCGGAACAGCCTTTAAGGATTACTGCGGTAAGGAACAGCTTCTGTTCTATGTTGCACTCGCTGAGGATTCTGACGAGTACGACACAAAGTTCCCATATTCAAACGGAACAGTTAGTGCTTGATCAAAACTTTTAGGAGAGGGCTTCGGCTCTCTCCTATTTTTGAAAGGAAAAGATATGTCACTTAAGAGTAGAAGAATTTGCAAATGCTGTGGCAAGGAATATGAATATTGTCCACACTGCGGATCTCATAGTGATGAGTTATGGAAAAATCTCACAGATACAAAGGAATGTCTTGCAGTATTCAATATTGTTGCTGCTTATAACGTAGGCAGAGCTAATGTAGAACAGGTAAGGAAAGTCCTTAAGGATAACAAGATAACAGATTATTCAACATTTAATCCTGCTATTGTTGCTGCCTTGGATAAAATCAATAAACCTGCTGAAGTTCATGTTGAAAAGGAAACCACTAAGGTAACGTCAGAACCTGTGGTTGAAGTTCCCGTAAAGGCTGTAGAGTCCAGCGAGGTTCAGCAACCTGAAGTTCAACATGAGAGCGTTCCGCGCAAGAACCGCAATGGAAAGAAAAAGTATAGAAGAAATACGGATATAGGATTATGAGAGAGGAAACATCCGTATTAGATAATGGTTGTTTCCTCTTTTTTTAGGACTGAAAGGAATAAAAATGAATGAACTTGTGAAGCCTGCATTTCAAACAAGGTTCTATAACACTAAAGAAGTTGTGCGGATTGTGGACAGATATGAACAATTTTTATTTATAAAGCACGGCGCATATCCTGTAGATATGTATGAGAAAGATGAGAATCTTGTAATGATCTTTTTGAAAAAAGATACAAAAGAACTATACGAATTGTATAGACAGTATAAATTGAAATGATGACAAGGCGGTCTGTTATAGACCGCTTTTATGTTTTGAGAAGGGAGGTTTGATGGAATACAAGATTGTAATTGCCCAATCAGATGTGGAAAGATATGCTGAAGAATACTTCAAGATACATACAAAAGCTCATAAGAAACCAATTGAGCATCCTTACCACCCTTCTATAAACACTTGGTTTGTAATGAAAAGGCCACAAATGAATACTCTTAAACAGAAATGGAAAGATTTTATTAAGTGGATCATAGCAGAAAATAACCTGTCAAACTTAAGGCTCAATACCTTAGTATGACTTTCACAACATATATGCCTACAAAAAGACGAATAGATCCAGATAATACTGTCCCTAAATTTATTTTAGACGGAATGATTGAGGCCGGCTTCATTGTGGATGATGACGGAGAACATCTGAAGTCCCTTGAATTATGTACTGGTTACGATAAAGAAAACCCACGTACTGAGATTAGTATTATTTGTAAAGATTAAAAGAATAAAAGGAACAAAAGGAAAATGAAATTATCAATTATAATCCCTTATTATAACGCAAAAGAATATACTGATGAACTTTTGGACGTTCTCGCTACTCAAATGACTGCTGAAATAGAGTGTCTTCTTGTGGATGATGGTAGCGAGAAACCTTTTAAAACAAAATACAAATGGTGCAAAGTATTTCGTAAAGAGAATGGAGGCTGTTCAACTGCCAGAAATGTAGGACTGGATAATGCTACCGGTGAATATATTTCTTTTATAGATGCGGATGATCTTGTCCCTGAGTATTTTGTTAGAAAGTTATTAGAAACTGCCAGTAGTAAACC
>JAGCXJ010000099.1 GCA_017961385.1 Lachnospiraceae bacterium | reverse complement strand
GTCTGAACCAAAGAAACGCCGTCCTGGCAATTAAGAGAGGCCTGGTTGAGCCCTCTTATCTGTCGGCGCATTTTCTCTGATATAGCAAGACCAGCAGCATCATCTGCTGAACGGTTGATCCTATATCCGGAAGAAAGCTTTTCAGTTGTCTTTGCCTTACGATTTGATACAATTCCTAGCTGTCTGTTGCTGTTCATCGCAAGTAGATTATTGATCACGCTATTACTCATTAAGAAGTTCCTTCTTCTCCATAATATAATTAATTTATCGGCATATTGAAAGCATTAAATTATAAGAAAAAAAGATTTAGGGCCGAAACTTTTGTTCCGACCCTAGAGGAAAGTGTTTAAATGAGATTTTGTTTAGTCTTCATTTCTTTATCTCTTCAGATTCGATTATGAATTTGACTGAGCAGTCTTCATCCTGTGATGTTCCACCGAATGAATTATATGCTTTTCCGGCATCAGATATAGCTTTAATACGGCTGCTGATACTGTCCATATCGGTGTCAAATACTGCTGTTAGTTTCTGTATACCGTCACGGTTGAATTTGACCATACCGTCGTTAAGAACTGTCGCACCGTTAAGAAGCTGATCTATACCGTCTGTAAGTGTTATGGAACCGTCTGAAAGAGCTTTTGAGCCATCAATCAACTGAGCAGAGTTAGCATTGAGCTCCTTTGTGCCGTTTACGAGATCTCCTGTACCACTCTTTAGAGTTGCTGTACCGTCTTTTAGTGTAGTAATTCCGTTGTTAAGAGCACTTGTACCGTCTTTGATCTTCCTAGAACCTTCGCCTAGCTGCTGTGTGCCGGTATATAAAGCAGATGCTCCATCCCTTAAAGCAGATGTTCCCTGAGCAAGATCACCAGCACCGGCTGCAAGTGATTCTGCACCGTTTTTAAGAGCAGACAGTTGAGATGTTGTTGATTCAGAAGTAAGGGCTGTGTATGAATCATTAAGGCTTGAAGATAACATAGCTGCACCCTGCTGAAGACTCAATCCACTCTCACCGGGTGTTGTTATAGCAGCATTGATCTGCTGTTTAACAGAATTTGCTCCGTTTGCACCTGCCTGTTTGGCGGCTGTCTGAGCAGCACCTGTTGCAGCGTTATCAACTACTGAAGGAATAACTCCTGATGATACTGCTGATACTATTGCCTTAACTCCTTCGATCTGTTCTGGAGTCAATCCCATTGCTTCAAGCTGATCTGTAGGAAGATTTGAGAGCATAAGGTTTGAAGCTGTATCTCCATCAACAAGTCCAGTTACTGATATTGAAGAAGTATCTATATCATCGGGGGATGTTTCACTGCTTGTTGCTGCTAAGATAGCGTCAATACCTCCGCTTACTGAACCGGCTGCAGAGGCTGCCTGACCTACACCATTTGCTATATCGCCCATCTGGCCCGTTAAGGCATCTACTTCTGCACTAACTGATTCAGCACCAGTTTTGAGCTGTTTTGCACCATTATCGACAGCCTCAGCACCATTTTTAAGACTTCCCGCTCCTTCTGTAGTCTTATCAATACCGCTGTTTAATGTATCCATACCACTGTCTAACTGCGTAATTCCATCTTTAAGATCATTTGCACCGCTATCTAACTTGGCTGCTCCATCATCAAGAGCAACTGCTCCGTCAGCTACCTTTCCAACGCCGTCAGTGTATGCAACAACACCGTCATGAAGCTTAAAGGTTCCTGTAACGAGATCTTTCGAACCATCAGAGAGAGCCTGAGCTCCATCCTTTAGTCTGCCTGTTCCGTCTTGAAGCTGCAAACCCGCATCAGAGAATTCCTTGATAGAGTTTTGTATATCAGTCGTATCTATGGAATCTATACCATCAAGACCAAGTGAATCAACAACATCTGAGCTGATCATGGTCAAGATCATGCCTGATTCAAAGTCATTCACGTCTGCTTCAATGGTTACTTCGCTCGGGATATTGATATTGTCTTCGATCTTCTGCATAAGATCTTCATCTTCTATTTTTGCACCGTTAAGACTGTCAACAAGTCCGGGAAAAGCCATACCAACTACAATGTTTCTCTTACCGTCTGAGATCACTGTGCCGTTTGAGACTTTTATATTGTTAAACTTTTCTTCATCGAGCATCATACCGCTTACTACAGCAAACGGGGTATATATGGTCTCTTCTTTATCATTTATCTCAACAGTGTTCTCACAGTTGTTCTTATATGTAAGATCTATCTCAACATGGCCGCTCTTTCCGGCAAGATCTTTGGCTGCGATAGAATCACCGTTAAGTTTATATGAGATATATACATCAACGGGAAGTTCTTTATCGGTTGTTCCCTGATAATATATATCATCGCCGTTACTTTCCCAGATGTAATTACCGTCTTTGTCAACCTGGTATGATTCATCACCTTTGACATTTGTTATATCCTTAAGATCTGAAGAATCGACCAGTTCTTCTGTATTGTCTATATTCTTGAGCCAGTTGCTGACAACGACAGAATCGACAACACCGTTTGGATTGGTCTTTACATATACGGTTTCCTGTTTGCTCGCACTTGAAGATCCTGCATTTGCGATATGTTTTACTACAGTCTCGAGCTCCTGATCTTCAATATCCTCATATACTTTGTCATTAGCTTCATCAACTTCTATGCTTGCTGATGTTTTTATTTCCTTGCTGTCACATCCTGTTAATGATGCGCATACCATCGATGCACACATGATAACTGCCAAAGCTTTTTTGAATTTCATGATATCCATCTCCTTTTTATCAAACAGTCCTTAATCTGTGGAACTTTATGTGTCTTTCTTTTTTATTGTTACTAACGGTTGTAAGGCAGATAACCTTATCAAATATGATCAGCATTGTGGGAAGCATCGTAAGAACTATGAACATGCTTATAAGAGCACCTCTTGCCATCAGTGAACAAAGCGAACCGATCATATCTATGTTGCTGACAAGACCGACGCCGAATGTTGCTGCAAAGAAGCTTAAGGCACTGACCATTATCGATTTCATGCTTGCTTTATGTGCTGTAAGTACGGCTTCTTTCTTATTAAGACCACATTCTCTTTCTTTTCTGTATCGTGTTGTCATCAGAATCGCATAATCAACTGTTGAACCAAGCTGTATTGTTCCTATGACTATCGAAGCCACAAAAGGAAGTGTTGTTGATGTATAGAAAGGTATACCCATATTTATGAATATTGCCAGTTCTATTACTCCGACAAGTATCAGGGGGAGCGAGATCGATTTGAAAACAAACAGGATTATCAAAAAGATCGCACCTATTGAAACTTCACTTACTCTTGCAAAATCCTTGTCGGTGATCTCTATCAGATCTTTGGTACATGGTGCCTCGCCAACTAACATAGATCTTTTATCGTATGATTTTATGATTGAGCTGATCTCATCGCACTGCCTGTTGACTTCATCACTTGCTACTTTGTATTCACTCATTACAAGCATAAGTTTGTATTCGTTGCTTTCAAGTTTTTCCTTTATCTCATCAGGGATCATATCCTGAGGTATATTCGGACCAACTATCGAATCGATACCTAAGACTTTCTTTACACCGTCGACTGCCTTTATATCCGATATCATCTTCTGAGCTTTATTTGCAGGCATGTCTGAATCATAAAGTACCATATGCGTGCAGTTCATATTAAAGAGCTCATTCTGCTTTGTATTAGCCATGATGCTTGGAAGATCCTTGGGCAGTGTGGAATCCAGGTTATAATATACGCTTGTGTTCTTATAACCATAAATGGAAGGAACTAAAAGGATTACAAACAGTATTGCAAACAGCCATGTGTGCCTTACTATGAATTCGGAAACATGAGGCATATCTGGAAGCAGTGGTTTATGTTTCGTCTTTTGTATCGCTTTATCAAATGTAAGAAGCATCGATGGAAGTATTGTGATACATGACAGTACACCGATGAACACACCCTTTGCCATTACTATTCCGAGGTCAAGACCGAGCGTGAAACTCAGAAAGCATAGAGCCACAAAACCTGCTATCGTTGTTATGGAACTCCCGACGACAGAACTGATCGTATTGCTTATTGCATTTGCCATTGCGGCTTCCTTATCACCGTTAAGTTTTTCTAGATTCTCTTCATAGCTGTGCCAGAGGAATATTGAGTAATCCATTGTGACACCCAGCTGTAATACTGCTGTAAGAGCCTGTGTGATATAACTTATCTCTCCAAGCACAATATTGCTTCCCAGGTTATATATGATAGCCATTCCTATACCTATAAGGAAGAATACAGGAGCTAAGAATGAATCCATCGTAAGTC
>JAGCXJ010000098.1 GCA_017961385.1 Lachnospiraceae bacterium | reverse complement strand
GTACAGAGGAAAACAGCTTGGCAGAAAAACAGTAAAGGAAGCAGAAGACTGGATAAGAGAAACAGGAAATAAAAGGATCATTATCGACAGCAGGCTTGAAGCAGTAAAGTTCTATGAGAAGCTCGGATATGAGAGATTTGGTGATGAAGTGATAAAAAGCGGGAACTTTGACTGTGTAAGAATGTTTAAAGAGGTATAAAGTGAGCATAAGAACAAATTATGAAAAATGGTATGAAGGAAAGGATTATTACTGGGGACTTGAACCCGGCAGCTTTTTGGAAGAACTCATAAGACTCAGCCCGCCTTCACCTGACAAAAAGGTTCTTGATATAGGATGCGGAGAAGGCAAGGATGCCGTTTACATGGCTCAAAAAGGATATAATGTCACAGCCTTTGACCTGACAGAAAACGGGATAAAAAAGTGCAAGGCGCTCGCAAAGGAAAGAAACGTTGAGATAAACGCATATGTAGATGATATAAATACATTTGAGGTAAACGAAAAATACGACATAGTCTATTCGACGGGAACGGTTCAGTATCTTTTTGATCAGAACAAGGAAGGATTCTTTGAAAAGATTGATCAGATCACAAATCCTGATGCGATCGTATATATCAATGTATTTGTTGAAAAGCCGTTTTTGGAGCTTCCTCCCGACTGGGACAAGGAAGAGAAGATGTGGAGATCAGGCGAGCTGTTCACATATTTTGGTGACTGGAAGATGGAGTGCATAGATGAGATCATCTTTGAGGATAACAGCGGCTTTGTTCCTCATTTTCACTGCATGGATACAATTGTCTGCAGAAAGGTAGATAGCAAGATATGAAAATAGAGCATATAGCAATGTATGTCAATGATCTTGAGGCAGCAAGAGACTTTTTCATAAAGTATCTGGGAGCCACATCAAATGACGGATATCACAATGCGGATACCGGTTTCAGATCTTACTTTGTTTCATTTGATGACGGAGCAAGGATAGAGATAATGAATAAGCCAAAAATGGATGATGCAAGTAAGAGCCTTAACAGGACGGGATATGCTCATATAGCATTTTCTGTCGGGAGCAGTAAGGAGGTGGACAGACTCACCAGGCTGTTATCTGAAGACGGATTTGAGGTAATAAGCGGACCCAGGACTACAGGGGACGGCTACTATGAAAGCTGTATCGTAGCTATCGAAAAAAATCAGATAGAGATAACGGTTTAGGAAAGATCAATGAACAATGAATTACCCAAGCTGCCGGATTACAATAACTGCCTTGTAAACCTGGCTAATTCCATATTGAATGAGTTTGGAGTATCTACTACGGCAAAGACACTGCCTCTTGCGGATGAATATCTTAAGAAGGATAGAAAGAACGTGGTAATACTGATCTTAGATGCAATGGGGACATCCATTATTGAGAAGCATCTTTTAAAAGACGGTTTTTTCAGATCTCACTATGTCGGATCTTTTGATTCCGTATATCCTCCGACAACAGTCGCTGCAACGACTTCTATAATAAGCGGACAATATCCGAACGAACACGGCTGGCTTGGCTGGGATATGTATTATCCGAAACTTGATAAGAATGTCACGGTATATACAAACACCGATCAGCTTTCCGAAAGCAACGGAGTTTTAGATAAGCCAAAGAAGGCAGCGCAGTTTAATGCGGGATTTACATATACGCCGTACATATCGATAGTGGATAAGATAAAGGAGGCTGGCAAAAAGGCGTATTTTTCCATGCCGTTTAATGAGCCGTATCCCCAAAATATCGATGAAATCCTAGATCGCATACAGAGTCTTTGCAAAGAGGAAGGCAAAAAATATATCTATGCATACTGGAACGAACCCGATTCGACGATGCACAGGACAGGAACCTTGAGCAAAGAAACGCATGATGTGATAACAGACCTTGAAGAAAAGATCAAGGAATTTGCAAAAGGATTAAGTGATACGATCCTGTTTATAAGCGCAGATCACGGACATATCGACTGCAGCAATTACTGTATACTCGATTACCCGGATATAATGACCTGTCTTAGAAGGATGCCTTCCATAGAGCCAAGAACCTTAAATCTCTTTATAAAGGATGAGTGCATGGATACTTTACCTGATATATTCAACAGGCATTTTGGCGATTCATTTGTTTTGCTAACAAGAGAGGAAGTACTTGATAAAAAACTGTTCGGCATCGGAAAAGACCATGCTGATCTAAAGGATATGATAGGAGATTATGTAGCGGTTTCTGTTTCTGATGTATCAGTATTCAACACACATCATGAGGCTGATAGTACACCGGGTGGACATGCAGGACTTACAGAAGAGGAATATGTAATCCCTTTGATCGTTGTAGAAAGATAAGGATAATTATGAATATCGAATTAAAACCCGTAAAAAGAGAAGAGCTTGAAACATTATTGAAGATGCAGATTGAGGCATTTACAGAGCTTCTGGAAAAATATAAAGATTACGATATGAGTCCGGCAGCGGAAAGTCTTGACAAGATCGTAGCAAGATTTGAACAGCCGTGGACAACCTACTATTTTATAATGGCAGATGAAGAATGCGTGGGAGCGATAAGAATAGTTGATAAAAAAGATACGAGCAGGAAACGTATTTCTCCCATCTTTATCATGAAAGAGTACAGAAATAAAGGATATGCCAGCAAGGCAATCCTTGAGGCAGAGCGTATATACGGATCTGAGCACTGGTGTCTTGACACGATACTGCAGGAGGAAGGCAACCTTCATCTGTATGAGAAGATGGGCTATCATAGAACCGGCAGGATCGATAGGATAAACGAAAGAATGGACATAGTATATTATGAAAAAGACTGACAGATCAAATGTTTCAATCGTAAGCATATTTGAAATGATCATTCTGGCGATCGGAGTGATCATCAGTATAAATGCTACTCTCAAGCCGCTTAAGTATACGAATAAGTATATGTGGTGCTTCATATTTGCTGCTATCGGTCTTGTATTTATCGTTATACTGGCAAAAAACCTGAAAAAGAGATATGCCTGTCTTTTAGGCGCCTGCCTTATCTTTATGTATATTTTTGTTGCGGGTTTCGGAGCGATAGTATGCGAGGTGAATGCTTCCAGACTCAGACAGCTTTCTTACTATGAAGGAAAGAACATATATACATATGTGAATGATATAAAGTACGAATGGGACGGTAAGAGTGTAACGTATGACCCGAGCAGATTAAAACCTTTGGACGAATCTTTAAATTTCTGGGTCGGCGATGAATCAAAGTCATATATCGTATATACAAAAGAACAGTCAGATCAGCTGTTTGCGGAAGTCTTTTCGGGTGAAACTGGTATATTCTTGATACTTGACCCTATGAAGATAACAGTTGTTAACACATATGAGGAGACACCGCCATCCCTAACAGAAGAGTATCTGGCAGATGATAAATTCCTAGTCATGATGCCCTATTATGAGATGAGTGACGGCACATGGAGAACAGATGAAAATAACTATAAATACAGACTTGAAATAACCGGCAGGATGAATGAAGCTGCCAAAGACAGCACATTTGTATATCTTAGCAATATAAAGGATATAACCTTTGAAAGGGCATATATGGCAGCAGGATTCAGCAGCAACATGGATGATTACTTTGACAAAGAAGATGCAGTGTTAGTAGCTATAAAATAGTATGGAGGGAAAGCATGAAAGTACTTATTCTTAACGGTAGTCCAAAAACAAACGGAAATACGATGACAGCCATATCCGAGATGGTAAAGGTATTTGACGATCAGGGGGTAGAGTCCGAGATCATTCATGTGGGAAACAAGGACATAAGAGGCTGTGTTTCCTGCAATTCGTGCGCTGTCAAAGGAAAATGCGTATTTGATGATGTCGTAAATGAAATAGCACCCAAATTTGAAGAAGCTGACGGACTTGTCCTTGCTTCACCGGTATATTATGCATCAGCAAATGCTACACTGATCGCCTGTCTTGACAGGCTGTTCTACAGCAGCTCCTTTGACAAGACGATGAAAGTGGGAGCAAGTATCGTAGTAGCAAGAAGGGGAGGCTGTTCCGCAACATTTGATGAATTAAACAAGTATTTTACTATAAGCGGAATGCCGGTTGCATCTAGCCAGTACTGTAACAGTGTACATGGAAGAACACCGGGCGAGGCCGTTAAGGATCTTGAAGGTCTTCAGACCATAAGAGTGCTTGCGCAG
>JAGCXJ010000011.1 GCA_017961385.1 Lachnospiraceae bacterium | reverse complement strand
TTGTGATCATCTGCTCGCTAATAGCTATAGCAGCGGATGCGTTAAGAAAGAGAGGGAGAGCATGAAGATACTGGTAAAGACGAGTTTGAAGCTGTTATTCAGGACAAAGCTCTTGTGGCTTTTTCTGATCCTGATGCCATTGCTCTCAACATTCATAATGAAAAACAAGGTCGAGTATTCGGCATATCTGGAAGATGAAAAAAACTTGATAGAACTTGGCAGTGCTGATGAGAAGGTGTCATACAACGGAGCAAAGGGAGCATATGCCATAAAGGTCTATGATGCATCGATGAGCCGGATGAGTGATAGACTTTTGGAAAACATCGCTGATGCAGGAATGTTCATGATATGCAGAGCGGATGTATCTGAGCTGACAGTAGATGAAGCATATATAAAAAAGCGCGTAGAATTTGACGGCTTCGAGGACAGAATGGGAGCAGCTATGTATATTCCTGCTGATTTTGATGAAAAGGTAAGCGATGGTAACTATGCTGAAGCACTCACGCTCTATATCCTTTCAGATGATAAAAGGGGAGAGGCTCTTGAAAGCGAATTAAGATATCAGCTTTGCATGCTCAATGAGCATGAAGCGATTAATATAATGGATAATATACCTCAAAAGAAGGTAGTGACAGTTGCAGGTTCTTCTGAAAGAAATCTCACTACAGAGCAGAATAATCGGAAGTCACAGATGGGATATGCGTTCTCTTTCATGACGCTGGGATTTGTTTTCTGCGGATTCTTTGTAGCATATAATTCTATCAAAGAACAGAAAAACGGTGTTCTTACAAGGATCAATCTGACAAAGACGACAACGTTAAAGTACTTTTTATCAAAGTTTGTCTCACTCTTTATCATAGCGACAGTGATGACTGTTGTGATGGCTGTATGCTCGCTGCTTTTAAATATGGAAGATCTTGGCATGAACAGGTGGGAATTTGTAGGCATGATATTTATGATGGGACTGATATTTTCTTCACTGAGCATGTTTATCGGAATACTGATGGGGGATGTGATGGGAGCAAGCGTTGCTGCATTTGCCTTATGGTTTACGTCAGGGCTGTTTGGCGGAGTATACTTCCCGCTCACACATACGAGCAATACTCTTAAGGCGATCTCATACATGATGCCGCAGAAGTGGTTCTTAGAGGGTACTGAGATGATATATGTGGGAGACAGTCACGCATTCCTGATGCTGGTATGCATCACATTAGCATATCTGTCCGTAGTGATAAGTCTCGGAAGTCTCGGACTTAAGGTCAAGAATACGTAACTGACTTATGTGGGAAATTCCCGTTTTCTTATGATCTCTGCCTGGCGGATTATCTTTTCCTTCCATTCGTCATCCTGAGCTTCGAGCTGATATACGTTATATCCGTACTGACGACCGAGAGTGCATACGATCGCCTCATCGTCTACATGCAAAGATATGCGGTATCTGCTCGGCAGCTTCTGAGGCAGGGTCTGCTTGTTGTCGCGCTGAACTTCTTTTAAGTGACGGGAACCGTTTACTATACCGTCAAATTTTACGTGATAATGCCTGAAAAGACCTACGATGTACTTCTCTGATCTGAAGGATGATGTATATACCCAGACTTCATAACCCATCTCCTGCAGGGCGTTGATAAGCTGCGGAGTTCCAAGCCTTAAGCGTTCCTTGTATATCTTGTTGAAAGGAAAGTGCAGTTCGGGCTCTGTCTTGTGGGTCTTTGGAGATACAAAGAGAACCTCATCCAGATCAAAGCTTACTCGCATCTTGTTGTTACTTTGATTCATCCGGATACATCTCCTTTATGATGTTTATAACGGCATATGCCCATCCGTTTTCGTTTTCCTTGATCTCTATATCCTCAAATTCCTTTTTATTGCTGTAGGTGCGCAGCACATTGTTGTTCTCTATATGCAGAGTTTCCTTATATCTTGCATTAAACAGATCGGTTATCTTTTTGCCGATCTCGGCTTTTTCCTTCGTTTTTCTGGCAACACCGGTTATGATGCCGTCAAGCTTAACGGAATACTTCTTAAAGTATGCTGATATATAATCATATGAGTAGTAATCCTTTGTATATACCCAGATGTCATAGCCGTTTTTACTGAGGATATGAAGCAAAGAAGGGATGCCAAGGCGGATCCTTTCCTTGTAGATCTTGTTAAACGGAAAGACAAGAGGCTTTTCAGCTGCAGTCTTGTCAGGATCACAGAAAACGACCTCATCCAGATCGAGTGTCACACGCTTATCATGCTTTGATTCTGACAGCATCTTTTTGATATCGGTCTCATGAGTCAGGTTTATGATGCTTATCGGAACCCTTTTTATGTCAGCTCTTAGAGCGGCTGCCCATCTGTGATGCCCGTTAAGTATCATATAGCCTTTCGGATGGATCTTCTGGACCATGATGGAATCATCCCAGGGATTCTCCTTTACTTTTCCGGTATCCCTGAATCTGCGCTCGTACTTGGCTATTATTCCGTCATGAGGACCGATATTTGGAAAGCTGAACTCATCATCCGGATTTGGGTGAAGATCTATCGTTTTTGCGCTCCTTTTTACGGCTCTTTCAAGAAGGCTTGCTTTTAGCGGAACATACACTCCTTCGTATTTTTTTACCTCGTTTGCTATATATGATTTGAATTCACTGCCCGTCATTGCCATAAATACACCTCGCTGAATGGTACAATACAATTATAACATGCTATAATATTCATCAAAAGGAAATATTGATAATGTATGCCTCTTCATTCTTTTCAAAGGAGAAATATTTTACAGTTGTAAGAGTGATCCTCATGCTTCTTTTCAGCATCTACGGATTATTTGAACAAACAGGAGTATCCGTTATGATACTCCTGCTTGTTTTGCTGTATATTTCAGTCATGTCCTTAAAGGAACTGACTCAGGAAAAAGCATACCGTATCATCCTGATGGGCATAGCTTCACTGTTCTGGATATTTCTTATGATTTACGGAGGAAGCGGATTTATCTTGATGGGTGTATATCTGTGGTTTGAATTCCTTTCCCTGTTCAAGGCAAAGCCTGCGCTCTTTTTGCTCGCATATTCATCATTGCTTGCAAAAGGCGTTATCGATGGCATTTCATGTATGGTGATCATCACACTCTTGATCGTACTTTATATGCAGCATGAATATGTTGTAGAACCGTACAAGAAGCAGATGTACGAGGATACCGTTACGCAGCAGGATCTTAAGAGGGATATACAGATAAAGGAGTACGCCGCAAGGGCAGCTCTTTCTCAGACTCTGCATGACAAGCTTGGACACAGCATCAACGGTTCGATATACCAGCTTGAAGCCAGCAAGGTGATCATGGATAATGATCCTAAAAAGGCAAGGGATATGATACAGGCTGTCATCGATCAGCTAAGAAACGGCATGGATGAGATAAGGGCGATCCTAAGAAAAGAGAGGCCCGAAAAGAAGAAAATGGCGATCCTTCAGTTGCACGAGCTGTGTGCTGACTGCAATGACAAGGGAGTTGAAGCAGAACTTGTGACTCAGGGAGACACTTCAGTCATCTCGGATGATCTGTGGGAGGTCATCCTAGACAATGCATTTGAGGCTGTGACCAATTCCATGAAGTATTCAAAATGCAAGAGGATAAAGATTAACATCCTAGTCATGAACAAGATGGTCAAGTGCTCAGTATCGGATGATGGAATAGGCTGTGAAAAGATAGAGGACGGAATGGGCATTTCCGGCATGAGAAAGCGTGTGAGAGATGTCGGCGGGATAATAGATTTTGAAGCACAGGCAGGATTTGAGGTAAACATGCTCTTTCCGATAAAACAGTAAAGCGGGGTAAGCTATGGAAAAAATAAAGGTTATAATCGCGGATGACAGTGATTTTGTCCGTGACGGAATGAAGATAATACTTGATGTGGATGATGAGTTTGAAGTGCTGGGAAGTGCATCAAACGGTGAGGAAGCGATAAAACTCGCAAAGATAAACAGACCGGATGTATTCCTGATGGATATACAGATGCCAAAGATGGACGGTATCGAAGCTACTAAGTATATCGTTGAGAATGATCTCGGAAAGGTTTTGATACTGACTACATTTGATGATGACGATCTGGTAAGAAAGGCGCTTAAAAACGGTGCAAAAGGCTACCTGATAAAGAACCATACTCCTGAGCATTTAAAGCAGATGATCAAGTCCGTTTATAACGGGACGGGAGTAATGGAAGAGAGCATCCTTGAAAACCTGGCCAATACGTCAGGAATATCGGATAATGGCAGCGATACTGTAAACACATTTGATACGTCAGGATATTCCGAAAGAGAGCTCGATATAATAAAGGCTGTTTCAGAAGGCCTTTCAAACAAGGAGATTGCCTCAAAGCTATATATAAGCGAGGGAACGGTAAAGAATTATATAACTACCATCTTATCAAAAGAAAATCTCTCTCACAGGACAGCACTCGCGGTTTATTATCTGACAGGAAAGAAGCAGTAGATATGAGCATGAAAGGAAACTTAGACCATCCGCCCATGGGATGGAACAGCTATGACTATTTCGATACAACAGTAAATGAAGCACAGGTAAGAGAAAATGCAGAGTACATGGCTCGTTATCTTAAACCGTACGGCTGGGAATACATCGTTGTTGATATAGAATGGTATTCAAAACAGGCAGGACAGTCAAGAGACAAGTATCAGTATGTTCCCTTTGGCGAACTTGAGATGGATGAATATTCAAGGCTTTTACCCGATGTTAAAAGATTCCCTTCCTCCAAAGACTCAAAAGGATTTAAGCCTCTTGCAGACTATGTGCATGATCTGGGGCTTAAATTCGGGATACATATGATGAGAGGAATACCCAGGATAGCAGCACATACAAAGACTGGGATAAAGGGAAGTGATCTAAGAGCAGACGAAGTAGCCGATCCATACTCTATATGTCCGTGGAATCCTGATATGTACGGTGTGGATCCTGAGTCGCAGGGAGCACAGAAATACTATGATTCGCTGTTAGAACTGTATTCATCATGGGGTGTGGACTTCATTAAATGCGATGATATATGCAGGATGGATGCAAAGTCTGCAAAAGCAGAGACTCATATGTTGCATAAGGCCATCCAAAACTGCGGACGTGATATCATTCTAAGCCTGTCGCCAGGACCGGCGATAATAAACGAGCATGACTTTTATAAGAGCAATGCAAACATGTGGCGTATCACGGATGATTTCTGGGATAGCTGGGGATCGCTAAAGGACATGTTTGACAGGTGCAGACAGTGGCAGCCTTATGTAAGTGACAATGCATATCCTGATTGCGACATGCTGCCGATAGGGACGCTGGGAAAGGGATTCGGACAGGAAAGAAAGACGAATTTTTCCATCGATGAACAAAAGACGATGATCTCGCTGTGGAGTATTTTCAGATCGCCCTTGATGATAGGAGCAAATCTTGTCTTACTAGATGATGAGACACTGAGCCTTTTAACCAACGAAAGAATATATGAAATGGCAAGAAGCATACGTGAATCGAAAGAAGTCTATAGAGACGAAAGATTCATCGTATGGGAAGGCAGATCGTTAGAAAAGGGATATACTGCAATATTCAATATTTCGGACAGCATACAGAAAGACATGCCCGTTGCTATTAAAGAAGGTTCCATTGAGATGTGGACTGGTAAAGTCTTATGTGACAAAGATGATATCAGCATAGCGCCGCACGGAGTGATCGCTTTAATGACAAAGTAAGACTCTACGAAGCGTAGGTGGAATGAGCAGACTTGCTGATATACAATCCTGACATGGAGGTAAGAAATATGAACCAATATGTTACAGGCGCGGTCATAAGGCAGATGCGCGAAAAGAATAAGATGACACAGCTTCAGTTTGCCGAAAAGATCGGTGTGAGCGACAAGACTGTTTCGAAGTGGGAGACGGCAAAAGGATATCCGGATATCACGCTTTTAGAGCCGATAGCAAAGACATTTAATATCTCTGTCACAGAACTGATCTCTGGAAATACAGTTTATAATGAAAATGTATCCGCCAATATGCTGCGTTCAAAGTTTTATGTCTGTCCGGTCTGCAAAAATGTGATACATAGCATGGGTGAAGCGGCCATCAATTGCCACGGCATACAGCTCATGCCTCTAGAGGCAGAGGAAACTGATGAGCGACACATGATATTTATTGAACGAGTCGAGGATGAGTATTATGTGCGGATCGATCACAGCATGACGAAGGATCATTACATTTCTTTTATTGCAGCAGCTTCATCTGATGATATGC
>JAGCXJ010000097.1 GCA_017961385.1 Lachnospiraceae bacterium | reverse complement strand
GCGGCAATAGATGCCCTTCTTCAGGCAAAAAAGGTTTATATAACTGGAATAAGAGCCTGTGCTCCCTTAGCGGAATTTCTTGCATTCTATTTAAATATGATAAGAGATGATGTTATCTGTCTTACGACTACTAGTGTCAGTGAGACTTTTGAACAGATGTTAAGGATAGATAATAACGATGCTTTTGTCGGGATTAGCTTTCCTAGATACAGTATGAGAACTCTTAAAGCTATGGAATTTGCTTCAGACAGGAATGCCAAAGTTATTTCTATAACAGACAGCATTCATAGCCCCATGTGCATGTACAGCTCAATAAATCTGTTCTCAAGAAGTGATATGGTCTCTGTTGTAGATTCACTGGTGGCTCCACTGAGCGTAATAAATGCGTTAGTAGTAGCATTTTGCTTGAAAGCTCCGGAGGAAGTAAAGGAGAATCTTAACAAACTCGAGGATGCATGGGCAAATTATCAGGTATATCTTAATGATGAGATCAATTTCATCAATGATGAGCCGATGGTAGATTATTCTTTGACAAAAGACAAAGGTAATAAACCGGAATAGGAAAGATATGAAAAAAGTGGTTGTTGTCGGCGGAGGAGCTGCCGGCATGATGGCGGCTTTGAGCGCAGCAAATAACAAAGCCGAAACGATCCTTATAGAGAAAAATGAAAAACTCGGCAAGAAGGTATATATAACAGGAAAAGGAAGATGAAATGTAACTAACGACTGTGATCCGGATACCTTTTTTAATAACGTAGTATCAAATCCAAAGTTTTTATACAGTGCATATTACGGATATGACTCCAGAAGCGTAATGAGCCTTATTGAGCAAAATGGATGCCCTTTAAAGACTGAAAGGGGCGGAAGAGTTTTTCCTGAATCGGATCATTCATCTGATATCATAAGATGTTTTTCAGATATGCTTATAAAGGCGGGTGTGGATGTCAGACTGAATACAAAAGTAACAGACATTCTTATAAAAGATAACTCGTGTTATGGAATATGCATAAAAACCAATAATAAAGAAGAAAAAATATATGCTGATTCAGTTGTCCTTGCAACCGGAGGACTTTCATACGAATCTACCGGATCAACCGGTGACGGAATAAGATGGGCAAAAAATAACGGTCATGACATCAAGACGTGCAGACCTGCTCTTGTACCTTTCGAAACAAAAGAGGAGTGGGTAAAAGAAATTCAGGGACTCTCGCTAAAGAATGTATCTCTTGACATGTATGATGAAAAGAAGAAGATATATTCTGGCTTCGGAGAGATGATGTTCACTCATTTTGGGATCACGGGGCCATTAGTCCTAAGTGCGAGCAGCTATTATGCCAGTTATATAGCAAAAAAACCTGATAGAAAAGAATTTGTAAAATTAAATTTAGATTTAAAAAACGCCCTTACAGAAGAGCAGCTTGATAAAAGGATCATTCGAGATTTTGAGAAGTACAGTAACAAACAGTTTAAGAATTCTCTTTCTGATCTGTTACCCTCATCGCTTATACCTGTTATAGTAAGACTGTCGGGTATAGATCCTGAAAAAGCTGTGAACCTTATTACGAGGGAAGAACGCCAGGGACTTGTTAAGATCCTAAAAGGAATGGAGCTGAATATGTCTAAAACAAGGGATTTAAATGAAGCCATAATCACACAGGGCGGTAGAAGTGTTAAATATATTAATCCCTCAACTATGGAATCAAAGCAGATCAAAAATCTGTATTTTTGCGGAGAGATGATAGATGTTGATGCACTTACGGGCGGATTTAATCTGCAGATAGCCTGGTCAAGCGGTCATCTCGCCGGTGAGAGCGCAGCAATTAATGATCAATAAAGGAGGATTATGATGAGTATTAATGTAGCAATCGATGGACCTGCCGGAGCAGGAAAATCAACGATAGCAAAACTGATAGCAAAGAAAATGGGATATATATATGTAGATACTGGTGCAATGTATCGAGCTATGGCTCTGTATTTCATCAGAAACGGCATAAAGCCGGAAGAAACGCAAAAGGTATCAGAAAAGTGCAAGGATGCTGATATCTCCATAGCATACAGAGATGGAGAACAGGTAGTTCTTCTTGATGATGAAAATGTAAACGGTCTTATAAGAACAGAAGAAGTCGGGAATATGGCAAGCGCTACGAGTGCAAACAAGAATGTCAGAGAAAAGCTTGTAGAACTTCAGAAGAAACTTGCTGCTAACGCTGACGTTGTAATGGACGGAAGAGATATTGGAACTGTAGTGCTCCCGAACGCCGATGTTAAGATATATCTGACAGCAAGCTCTGCGGTAAGAGCTAAAAGAAGATATGATGAGCTTGTTGCCAAAGGCGAGAAAGCCGATCTTTCAACTATCGAGGCTGATATAATTGAACGTGACCACAGAGACATGACAAGAGAGATATCACCTCTTAAACAGGCAGATGATGCTGTTCTTGTAGACAGTTCATATATGACAATAGATGAAGTGGTACAGACTGTAGTAGATCTCATTAAAAAGATTAAATAATTAAATCTGGATTTAATATCAATGATGCAAACTGGTGATTTGAGGAAGATATGGAAGTAATAACGGCAAAAAATGCAGGATTCTGCTTCGGTGTAAAAAAAGCTGTTGACATGGTCGAGAGCCAGGCAAAAGATAACACTGGTAAAAATATTTATACCTACGGTCCTATCATCCATAATGAAGAGGTCGTTAAGTCTCTTGAAGAAAAAGGAGTGCATGCTGTCAGATCGAAAGAGGAACTTGATAAAATAGCATGTGATACCAATAATGTGATGATAATCAGATCTCATGGAATATCGAAAGCGGAACAGGATGATCTTGTTAAAAAAGGCTTTGAGATAATCGATGCAACATGCCCGTTTGTTAAAAGGATACACAACACCGTCAGGGAAGAAAGTGAAAAGGGCAAACACATCATAATAATAGGTAATAAAAATCATCCGGAAGTTGAGGGCATCATGGGGTGGAGCACAACACCTCCAACCGTGATAGAATCACTTGAAGAAGTTGATGATATAAGTTTTGAAAAAGACACCTCTTATTGTGTTGTTGCACAGACTACATTTAACCATAATAAATTTAAAGAAATAGTTGAAAAAATACAGACTTTAGGTTATGATGTTAATGTTGTGACGACTATATGCAACGCTACTTATGAGAGGCAGAGTGAGAGCCGTAAAATAGCAGCAAAAGTCGACACGATGATAGTAATTGGAGATACTCACAGTTCAAATTCAAAAAAGCTGTATGAGATCTGCAAGGAAGAATGTGAGGATACACATTTTATCCAGACACTAGATGACTTGAATTTAGATCTTACTAAATCTGTTCGACTGGTGGGCATTACTGCGGGGGCTTCTACCCCAGACTATATTATTGAGGAGGTTCAAAATTATGTCAGAGTTGACTTTTGAACAAATGTTAGAAGAATCATTCAAAACAATCCATTCGGGAGAGGTAGTAGAAGGTACTGTCATCGATGTTAAGCCTGATGAGATCATTCTTAATATCGGATACAAGTCAGATGGTATTCTCACAAGAAGTGAATACACAAACGAATCGAACTTAGACCTTACAACAGTTGCCAAGGTTGGTGACACAATGGAAGTTAAAGTCATCAAGGTAAATGACAGCGAAGGTCAGGTGCTTCTTTCTTACAAGAGACTTGCTGCAGAAAAGGGTAACAAGAGAATCGAAGACGCATTCAACAACCAGGAAGTTTTAAAGGCAAAGGTTACACAGGTATTAGAAGGCGGTGTATGTGTCGTTGTTGATGAAGTAAGAATATTCATTCCTGCAAGTCTTGTTTCAGACACATATGAGAAGGATCTTTCAAAGTATGAAGGTCAGGAGATCGAATTCGTAGTAACAGAGTACAATCCTCGCAAGAGACGTTATATAGGTAACAGACGCATGCTTCTTTCTGCTGAGAGAGAAAAAGCTCAGAAGGAACTGTTTGACAGAATCAATGTCGGCGATGTTATCGAAGGCAAGGTTAAGAATGTAACAGACTTCGGTGCATTCATCGATCTCGGCGGAGCTGACGGACTTCTTCATATCTCAGAGATGAGCTGGGGAAGAGTTGAGAATCCCAAGAAGGTATTCAAAGTTGGCGATACTGTAAAAGCTTTTATAAAGGATATCTCAGGCGGAAAGATCGCTCTTTCTTGCAAGTTTGAAGATGAGAATCCCTGGAAGGATGCAGAATCTAGATTCGCAGTAGGCAATGTTGTTACCGGTAAGGTAGCTCGTATGACAGAGTTTGGTGCATTTATCGAACTCGGTGGCGGAGTTGATGCACTCCTTCATGTTTCTCAGATCTCTAAGGATCATATCGAGAAGCCTTCTGATGTATTGAAGGTTGGCGAAGAAGTAACAGCAAAGATCGTTGATTTCAATCTTGATGACAAGAAGATCAGCCTCAGCATGAAAGCTCTTATCGAGCCTGAAGCAAGCGAAGAGCAGCCTGAAGAAGATGCAGATGTTGTTTCTGTAGATATTGACAAGGCAATAGCTGAAGAAAAAGAAGAAACAGAAGAATAAAACAGACTGATAAGCGCGTATGGATTTAACTGATCCATACGCGTATTTTTTTGCCTTTTTTTATGAAAAAGTAGTATAATATCTGATATAAATAAATGTTATTGCGGGGTAAGATAAGATGGCATATGATTATGATTATTTTGTAAATGAGATTCTGAGACTCACACAGATCGATCTGTCTTCTTATAAACAGAATCAGATGAAAAGACGAATTGATGCTTTCATAATGAGGCACAATTCAAAGGGATACGATGATTTTGTTGCTCTGGTTAAAAGAGATAAGGCTCTTCTGGAAGAGTTTGTTGAATACATAACTATCAATGTATCAGAATTTTACAGAAATCCCGAGCAGTGGAAGTATTTGACGGAAGAGGTATTCCCGAAACTCATCGAGCGTTTCGGAAACCGCCTTACCATCTGGAGTGCTGCGTGTTCAACGGGTGATGAACCATATTCACTCGTAATGGCACTTTCAAAATATGTTCCGCTTTCTCAGATCAAAGTCATCGCAACAGATCTGAGTGATGAGATCATAGAAAAAGCAAAGATCGGAATGTACGGTCATAAGAGCGTTACATCTGTTCCGGCAGAATACAAGGAGAAATACTTTAAAAAGAACGGTGATTTCTATCAGATAAGCGATGAGATCAAAAGATGCGTTGAATTCAGAAAACACAATCTCTTAAAGGATCCGTTCATCAAACAGTGCAACCTGATCGTATGCAGAAATGTTCTGATTTACTTTACCGAAGAAGCAAAGGATGAGACGTTTGAAAAGTTTTTTGAATCGCTTGCAAAAGGAGGAGTACTTTTCATAGGCAGTACAGAGCAGATCTTAAACTACAAAACGATCGGATATGTTCGAAAGAGCAATTTCTTTTATGAAAAACCTGCAGATTGAGATATTAAAAAAGGATTGGAAAACCCAATCCTTTTTGATTTTTGAATAATTATTTGCTGTTATACATCATCTTTAAAACATTATCTGCGTATTTCTTGAACGCATCTCTGTTTGTCTTTAATTCATCTGTAAGCTCAAAATACAGGAAGGATGAATCATAATCTCTCTTAAAGAACGGTTCAAACTCGACCGGAGCCCACTGAGGAAGATAATCACTTACTTTGCGTGTATAACAGTTATGTGCTTTAGCAGGTTCTCTGAAATCCTTGTCAACATATTCAGAAACAGACTTGTGTATTGCCACATCCTCTTCAGGAAGATAGTAGTAATCCTGATAATTTGAATAGAAGTACTTCATCTCTTCGTGCAGAAGAGGAACCTTTATAAGACCGTCACTCTCTTTGGCTGAGAAGTAGCATCCGTTGGCATTATAGTTGATCGCGACGGGTATGGAAGAAGGAAGTGCGATCGATATGATCAGTTCTTTCTTTGACATACCAAGTACGTCATTGTAGATATTTGTCTGGACCTTCTTTACTGATACACCTTTAAAGAAGATATCTGTATAGTTTAATACCGGAAGGATCTTAAGCATACCTAAAACATCATCATGATTATGTAAAAGGAGCTGCTTTTCCTTATCTTCGGATTTGGTTGAGCTGTATTCGCGGTATACTTTTATAAGTTCTTTTCCGCTGTTTTCATCATCTCTTTGTATACCCATGAAAGCTTCGATGCTTTTCTGCTTGCAACTGTCAAGCTTTAAGAAATGCTTTAATGAAGAAACTCTCTTGTATATATCAACTCCGGCCATATTGGCAAAATCCCAGTTAATACCGCATGCCTTGCAGCGTGCATTTATAAAAGGAAGATCGAAACTGTTGCCGTTGTAATGAACAACGGTTTTATATGATTGAATGAAATCGGTTAGAGCTGCGAGCATTTCCTTTTCTTCTGAAGGAGATGAGATTAGCCATTGCTTGATCTCCCAACTGTTTTTCGAATTATCAAAATATGCAGCACCTATCAGATATATATAGGAGTGCTCTGATGAAAGACCTGTGGTTTCTATATCGATGAATACGCAGTCTAAAGCTTCACCGATAGAACTGGTATCGATCGAAAAATCAGAGTTGTTTACAGTATTGCTTATTGTTTTCATTCGCATTACCTCTCAAGTATTTTACATACATTACTATAATAACATATATTTGAATCCTGGTGGGATTTTTTTGTGGTAATTTCAAACCAAAAATAGTATAGTTATATAAGTAAAAATATGCGATTGGAGTTGTATATGGCAAAGCATAGTTTTAGGGGAGGTCTTCATCCCTATGACGGAAAAGAGTTGTCAAAAGACAGACCTATAATTGATATTCTGCCGGGCAAGGAATTGGTATTTCCGCTTTCTCAGCATATCGGAGCCCCGGCTGTCCCAGTTGTTAAAAAAGGTGATAAAGTCTTACGCGGACAGATGATCGCTGATGCCGGCGGTTTTGTTTCTGTGCCCATCTATTCAACTGTAAGCGGCAGCGTGACTGCTATCGAAAAAAGACGTGTAGTAACCGGAGACATGGTCGAGAGCATCATTATAGCTAATGACAGCAAATATGAAGAAGTAGAGTATCAGATTACAAATGATCTATCCAAGCTTTCAAAAGAAGATATTAGAGCAAAGATAAGGATTGCCGGCGTTGTCGGAATGGGCGGTGCGGGATTTCCTACGCACGTCAAGCTTTCTCCAAAGGAGCCTGACAAGATAGATTACTGCATAGCAAACTGTGCTGAATGCGAACCCTATCTTACAGGCGATTACAGGCGTATGATC
>JAGCXJ010000096.1 GCA_017961385.1 Lachnospiraceae bacterium | reverse complement strand
TTGCAGAAGGATTCAAGTACGATAACGAAGTAATAGTTGAGGAATATATCAAGGGACGTGAATTCTCTGTCGGTGTTATCGAGGGAAAAGCACTCCCTGTAATAGAGATCGCTCCAAAGAGCGGATTCTATGATTACAAGAATAAATACCAGGCAGGTGCGACTGTTGAGACATGTCCTGCCAAACTTGACGAGAACAAGACAAAAGAGATGCAGATGTATGCCGAGAGAGCATTCAGGGCACTTAGACTTAGAGACTATGCAAGAATGGATTTCATGATGAACTCAAGCGGCAAACTCTACTGCTTAGAGGCCAATACACTTCCCGGAATGACTGTCACATCACTGATACCTCAGGAGGCTGCAGCAATAGGCATGAGCTTTGAACAGCTGATAGAAAAGCTCATAGAAATGGCCTGGAAACGCCGATAAAACAAGGAAAAACACAAATGTTAAATCTAAAATTAACAAATATAATTGACATATGCAAGGGTACATTACATCTGCCTGAAGCAATGAAAGCAGATGATATTTTAATGAGATGCCCTGAGGGCGTCGTACTTGATTCGAGAGAGGTTAAAAAGGATTTTATCTTCGTTGCCTACAAGGGTGAAAAGGTTGACGGGCATTCCTTTATAGATCAGGTAGCTCAAAAAGAAGCGCTCGCGGTCATCTGCGAAGAACTGCCTAAAAACATCACATTGCCGTGCATTAAGGTAAGCAACAGCCTTGATGCCCTTATACAGCTTGCTGCTGCATACAGGAAAATGGTTAATGTGACAGCAGTAGGTATAGTCGGCAGTGTCGGAAAGACGTCTACCAAGGAAATGGTCGCAAGCGTACTGTCTCAGAAGTACAGAGTCATGAAAGGGCTTGGTAACCATAACAACCTGCTGGGACTTTCCCTTGAAATACTAAGAATAACAGACGATATTCAAACGGCGGTCCTTGAAATGGGCATAAGCGATTTCGGCGAAATGAGAAAACTGGCTGAGCTTGTCAGAACGGACAGCGTCGTATTTACCAACATAGGTGAATGCCATCTTGAATTTCTGGGCGATCGCGACGGAGTGCTGAAAGCAAAGACCGAGTGTTTTGAATTCTTAAATCCTGAAGGATATGTTGTCTTAAACGGACTTGATGACAAACTTAATACCATTGCAGAAGTAAACGGCAAAAAGCCTGTAAGGGTCGGTCAGACCGATCAGGATGTATATGCGAGCGAGGTTAAGATAAACGGTGTATACGGATCCGACTTTGTTCTCAACATAAAGATGGGAAAGGATGTATCAAAAAATGTCCACATCTGTATGCCGGGAGCACATATGGTTGGCAACGCACTCGAAGCCGCCGCTATAGGAACTTTATACGGGCTTACAATTGATGAGATCGCTAAGGGCATAAATGAAGCAAAAGCGCTTCCCGGAAGATCAAATATCATTGATACCGGAAAGTTTCTTATTATAGATGACTGCTACAATGCAAACGGAGCATCGATGAGAGCAGCCATAGATCTGCTTAGCACTGCAAACGGCAGAAAAGTGGCAATTCTCGGAGATATGTTTGAACTGGGTGAAAGATCTGATGACATTCACAGGGAAATAGGAAGATATGCTGTATCCAAAGGGATAGAAGTAGTCTGCTGTGTCGGAAAAAACTCTGAATACATGTACAGCGCTGCAATGGAAGCACTTATGTGCGAGATGCAGAGCATTTCCTACTTTGAGACTGTGGATGAGCTCAAAAAAAGACTCCCTTCCATACTGGAAGAGAGTGATACGATACTTGTAAAAGCTTCACACGGCATGAAATTTGCCGATGTTGTGGAGTTTATCAGACAATAGCCTTGTTATTCGTGTGCATTTCTATTATCTGTGAACGCACGAGCTCGGGAAGGGCTTTGATCTGCTCCTTGTCAAGATCCTTTGTGGGGATCGGCTTTCCGTATTCGAGTACTACGTGAGCCTTTTTTACCTTCGGAAACTGCTTTTCAAATACTGCGGCCGAATTATTGATAGAGACGGGAACGATCTCGCAACCGCTCTTTGTGGCGATCTTGAAGCTTCCGGCTTTGAACGGAAGAATCTCGTCTTCGTTCTTTGCTCTGGTGCCTTCAGGGAAAATGAAGATGCTGATCCCTTCTTTTACATAATCAATCGCTTTCAGGATGATCCCCAGACTCTGTTTGATGTCTTTTCTGTCCATGAACAGGCATCTGAGATAGCGCATCCATACTCTTAATGAAGGAACCTTTTCAACTTCATTCTTGGATATGAAGCCTGTAGGCCTCGGAACATACAGATAATTGATTATTATGTCAAAATAGCTCTGATGATTTGCTATATAAAGAACACTTCTGTCTGTGGGGATATTTTCAATACCCTTGACGGTGATTTTTGTTCCTGAGAGGAAAATGACTACGCCGAAAGCCCATTTAGCCCAGGCGAGGGCGCTTTTATCTCTTTTGGCGGGATCGATCTTTCCAAGAATCGCTTCATATATAAGAATAGGAAACGAAAAAGTAAGAAACAGAAAGACCACGATTAGCAATATAATTATTCGAAACATCATAAACTCCCAAAGTATAGTCTGATTAACATAGACATTATATCGCAAGTGGCAGGGTGAAACAATATGATACTACTAAAAAACGGACGGATAATAGATCCGGATTCCAAGCTTGATATGACAGGAGATCTGCTCATTGACAAAGACAGGATAGTCGATATTGCTGAAAAGATCGACATAGATGAAAGCAATGTGCAGGTCATCGACTGCAGCGGATGCGTCATAGGACCGGGGCTTGTCGATATACATGTGCATTTCAGAGATCCGGGATTTACTTATAAGGAAGATATAGAATCGGGAGCAAGATGCGCGGCAGCGGGAGGCGTCACTTCCGTAATACTCATGGCAAATACAAAGCCGTGCGTTGACAGCATCGAAACTCTTGAATATATCAAGGAAAAAGCCAAGGATCAGCCTGTTCATATCTATACATGTGCCAATATAACAAAAGGCATGCAGGGAAAGGAACTGCTTGATTTTGATGAGTTTTTAAAAAATGGTGCCGTAGGCTTTACAGATGACGGAATACCGCTTCTTGATGAAAAGATAGTAAAGCAGGCGATGCAGGAAGCTGCAAAATATGATACTGTCTTAAGTTTTCATGAAGAGGATCCAGAGTATATAGAAAACAACGGTGTCAACCACGGAAAGGCATCCGAACATTTTAGGATCGGGGGAAGCGACAGAAAAGCCGAGATCAAAATGGTCGAAAGAGACTTAAAGCTTGCACTTGAAACAGGGGCAAGGATAAACATTCAGCACATATCGGCAAAAGAAACCCTTGATCTGATAAGAGAAGCGAAGAAAAACTGCAAAGGCAGTCAGAATATATTTGCAGAAGCTACTCCGCATCATATAGCACTTACCGAAGAAGCGACTATAGAATACGGAACGGCTGCAAAAATGAATCCGCCTCTTAGAACTGAGGCTGACAGACAGGCTATAATAGAAGCGATAAAGGATGATACGATAGATTTTATTGCTACGGACCACGCTCCGCACTCGGCTGAGGAGAAAAACAGAGAGATCACTGCTGCACCGAGCGGAATCCTGGGTCTGGAGACCTCTTTGCCTGTGATTTACGATGTTTTGGTCAGGGAAAACCAAATATCCTGGTTGAAAGTTTTTTGCAAGATGAGCACGAATCCTGCAAGATTGTATGGAATTAATGCAGGAAAACTTGCAAAAAATGCAATAGCGGATGTTGTTGTTTTTGACGAAAAAAATGCAAAAGTATATACGGAAACGATGTCAAAATCAAAAAACAGCCCGTTTTTAGGCAAAAAATTCAATGGAAGAATTGCACTAACCATTTGTTCGGGAAAGATCGTTTACAGTGATTAAAAGATGCAACATCTTGCAATTATAGATAAGTGATACACAATATATTGTAGTCCTTTTACAACATATAGAATAACAGGAGATATTTAAATGAAGAAAAAAACAGTGGGATTCGTTACTCGCAGCGAAGAGATATCCGTGGATATTTTCAGCCTGTGGATAGAGACCGAACTTGCAAAAGATGCAAAACCGGGGCAGTTTGTAGGGATCTTTACCAATGACAGATCAGCTCTGCTTCCAAGACCAATCAGCATATGTGAAGTAAATAAGGATAAAAGCGCACTAAGGCTGGTATACAGGATAGCTGGTAAGGGCACCAGAGAGTTTTCACATCTGCAGGCCGGAAGGAGAGTCTCTCTTTTAGGAGTTTTGGGAAACGGATTTCCCTGTGAAGAGGCAGAAGATAAATGTGCAGTCCTTATGGGCGGCGGAATTGGAGTCCCTCCGATACTTGAGCTTGCCAAAGTCTTAAGCGGAAACGGAGGCGTCAATAAGCCTATTGCAAAGGAAGTCATATGCGTGATCGGATACAGAGATGCTCAGACGTTCCTGCTTGAAGAACTGCAGCAATACGCGAAAGTACTTGTTGCAACGGAAGACGGAAGCATAGGTACAAAGGGAAATGTTATCGATGCATTAAATGAAAATAAGTTAAATCCTGATATAATATACGCGTGCGGTCCGATGCCTATGTTAAGAGGCATAAAGAACTGGGCTGAACCCAGGCAGATACCTGCATTTATCTCGCTTGAAGAGAGAATGGCATGCGGTGTCGGAGCGTGTCTGGGTTGCGTATGCACGACTAGCAAAAAGGACAGTCACAGTCATGTTAACAATGCAAGGATCTGCACTGACGGACCCGTGTTTGACAGCAGGGAGGTGATCATATAATGGCAAATACAAAGATAAATATAGCCGGAGTTGAATTTAAGAATCCTGTTGTTACCGCATCGGGAACGTTCGGTTCAGGAATGGAATATTCGGAGTTTGTTGATCTTAACAGGCTCGGCGGTGTTGTGACAAAGGGAGTTGCAAATATTCCCTGGCCAGGAAATCCCACACCGAGAGTAGCGGAAGTATACGGCGGCATGCTAAATGCCATAGGACTTCAGAATCCCGGCATAGATGTATTTATAGAGAGGGATCTTGAATTCCTTAAAAGATTTGATACCAATGTTATTGTAAATGTGTGCGGAAAATCGGTTTCGGACTACCTTGAAGTTGTTGAGAGACTTAACGATACCGATATCGACATGATGGAGATCAATATCTCATGTCCCAATGTAAAGGAAGGCGCCATAGCATTCGGTCAGAAAGCTGATTCCGTATTTGATATAACAAACCAGATAAGATCGATAGCTAAAAAGCCTGTCATCATGAAACTGAGTCCGAATGTAACGGACATAACCGAGATGGCAAGAGCTGCAGAGGCGGCCGGAGCGGATGCGATATCGCTTATCAACACGATAACGGGAATGAAGATCGATATAAATAAAAGAAGTTTTGTTCTTGCAAACAAGACTGGCGGAATGTCAGGCCCTGCAATAAAGCCCATAGCCGTAAGAATGGTTTATCAGTGTGCACAGGCAGTAAAGATTCCTATCATAGGAATGGGCGGCATAGCCAACGGAGAGGATGCGATCGAATTTCTCATGGCCGGTGCCACGGCTGTTGCCGCGGGTGCCATGAACTTTGTGAATCCATATCTTACACAGGAGCTTGTCGACGGAATAGAGGCATTCCTTGATAAGAACAAGATTGAAGACATAAAAGATATCATCGGATGCGTTAAATAAGAGACAAAAAGAGCGGAGTTGTGAAAAACAACTCCGCTCTTTATTTATCAACCATCTTGCAAATAGTCAATATCATGTCTGATCCTGGATCTTTCCCTCGTTTGCCCAGTCATCAAACTTCTTCATGGTAGCTTCATATGTTCTCTGAGATATATCAGGAAGAGTATCGCCCCATGTCTTTGTAGCCTGTTCAAAGCCTTTCTTAAAGGCATCTCTGAGCTTTTCGATCTTGCTCGGATCTCCGCCGCTTAAGGCTTTTGCGAAATCAAGAATACGGCTTGAGGTCTGTTCAACACCCCAGTATCCGTCTTCAGCGATATCCTTCTGTGCCTGAGCCTTTGTCTCGGCATCTACGGTAAAGTTTCCTGTTCTTAAGAAACTCCAGATATCATCACTGTTACCGATGGCATTTCCCTGACCGGTAATAAGCTTTTCAACAAGACTTCTTAACTGGCTTGTACGCTCATCAGCGTCTGCCTTGAGCTTGTTGATAAGTTCTGTGTTTGGCGTATATGTCTTCTTTGCACTGTCTTCTACAGTCTGATTGCTGGGCTCGTAGATAACGCCCTGCTCAGCAGAAGAAGCCTTTGTTTCCTCTGCGGGTGCTGCAGCATCAGTCTTGGGTGCAGAAGTGTAGTTACTATACGCAGAAACACCGCTTGTAACTCCGTTCACATTCATATCGACACCTCCTTGTAATCGTTATATCGGAATATCTTTATTATTTCTTTAATCGGAATCATTGATTTATTGTATTTTTTTTAGTACAATCTTTGTATATTGTACACAATATACAATCCAGTACAAAACAGGTGGTGATTTTTTGAAGATCAGTGCGATGTCCAAGGTGAATCTTGGACTTGATGTCATAAGAAGACGTGATGACGGATATCATGAAGTGAGAATGATCATGCAGACTCTCAAGCTGTGTGATGAATTATATATTGAGCAGACAGACGATGGAAAAATAAGGATAAGCTGCAACAGCGAGTCCCTTGAGTGTGATGAGAACAACCTTATATACAAGGCTGCAAAACTGATCATGGATGAGGGCAAGATTAACAGGGGACTTGATATAAGGCTTGTAAAGAATATCCCGATAGCGGCAGGAATGGCAGGCGGAAGCACGGATGCTGCAGCAACTCTTGTGGCATTAAACAGAATGTTTGATCTTAACTTTGACAATAAAAAGCTAAAGGAGATCGGAGTAAGGATCGGAGCGGATGTACCTTACTGCATAGAGGGAGGCACACAGCTTTCTGAAGGGATAGGAGAGAAGCTCACAAAGCTAAAGGATGCACCGCAGTGCTTTGTTGTGGTTGCAAAACCGCATATAGGTGTCTCAACCAAGTATGTATATGAAAACCTTCATGTAGATACTATCAAAGATCATCCGGACATAGACACGATGTTAAAAGGCATAGATGAAGGAGATCTTTTAAAGATATCCTCGTGCATGGAAAATATCCTGGAAAATGTAACAGAGAAGAAATATCCGGTAATAGCGATGCTTAAGGAAAAGCTAAAAAGCATGGGAGCCCTCAATTCGCTCATGAGCGGCAGCGGACCTACCGTATTTGCCCTGTTTGATGATGAGGAAAAGGCAAATAAGGCATGCAGGGCAGTGATAGATACCGGCGAGGTCGCATTCGGATGCGTAACTTCGTTCTCAGATAAGACCTGTATCATAGAATAATGAGATTTTCATGAAAGGAAGCGGCATATGGAAAATTATATGCAGGATGCTTTTTTACCACTAAGAGACGTGGTGTTTAAGACATTAAGACAGGCAATACTCACCGGAGAATTAAAACCCGGAGAGAGACTTATGGAGATACATCTGGCAAATAAGCTTGGAGTATCGAGAACACCCATAAGAGAAGCCATAAGACAGCTGGAGCTTGAAGGACTTGTAATCATGGTTCCCAGAAAGGGTGCACAGGTTGCAAGCATCACCGAAAAGAGCCTGACCGATGTTTTAGAGGTAAGACTGGCTCTTGAAAAGCTAGCGGTTGAGCTTGCCTGCAAGAGAATAAACTATGACCAGAAAGAGATGCTGAAAGAAAAGATGCTTGAGTTCGAGCAGCTTGCGGGAACTGATGATGCATCACTGATAGCACGTGCGGATGTGGCATTTCATGATGCGATATTTGATTCCACCGGAAATATGAGACTTGGCCAGATGGTAAACAATCTTGCCGAGCAGATGTACCGCTACAGATTCGAATATATCAAGGACAAGTCCGGACATGAAAAGCTTGTTTTGGAACACAGGCAGATCTATGATGCCATAATAAAGGGCGATATAGAGGAGGCGACAAAGCAGATTTCTGTCCATATCAAGAACCAGGAGGCTTCGATCATAAATCAGATCAGGTCCGAAAAGGGTAACTGATATGAAAGAAGAAGTCATCATCTCGATAAAGGGTCTGCAGATAGGCAAGGACTCTGAGAGAGAAAGTATCACAAGCGAACACGAGGGGCGATTTTTTGAACGTGACGGAAAGCGTTATGTAATGTATAACGAGAATACCGAGGGGACGGACGAAACGACCAAATGTCTCATAAAGATCGGTTTTAACGAAGTCGTTGTTACCAAGAGGGGTGCTGTCAATGTTGAGATGCCCTTTAAGATGGGCGCAAAAAAGCTGACCAACTATGATACACAGTTTGGCGGCTTCACGCTCGGATTCAGGACAAAGAACATTTCATGTGTCGAGACCGATCATGCGATAAGTCTCGATATAGATTACGTTTTAGACATGAACTATGAATATATGGCGGACTGTCATATAAATATAAGGATAAAAGAAAAGGAATCGTGATACGATTCCTTTTCTTATCTACTTTATTGGCTTTGCTCCGGCCTTTTCCTGTGCAGCCTCGAGAGCTCTCTTAAAGCGGCTCTTCTTTTTCTGCTCACGAACGATCGGCTTTCCGTGAAGTCCCTTGACTTCCGTGATGTACATGCCGCTTACGCTGGCCTTTACTTCCTTTTTAACGGGAACATCTTCAAATATGTTCTCGTCACAAATCAGAGTCATTATCTGAGGTCCGATCTTTGCCTTAACAACTGGTACCTTTGAATTACGCATGATCTTGGGTGTCTGATCAACGACATATTGAGGGAAGCCTGCATCCTTTAATTTCATGCGTTTCTTGTCGATTATTAACATCGATACGGACTGTTTTGCTGCGTCGATAGCCTCTTTCTGCTCAGCCTGCTTCTTCTGAGCTTTCTTGCCGAGGAAATATAAAACTACGATCGCGATTATCAGGATCGCTATGATTATCAGCGAAACTATTGTAGCTGTTTTCAACGTGTAACCTCCTTAATTAAATCAAAGACTTCTCAAATTCTATCATTTTATAAGACGAAAGGCAAGAAACACTTTAATAACACCCGAAAGTATGGTATAAATATAGGATGTGTTATTATAAATATATGTAATAGAAAGCGGAGTGTATTATGAAAAAGAAATTAATGGCAGTACTTACTGTTGCCGCAAGCTTAGTGTGCATGAGTGCCTGCTCCATATCAAGTGATGCCGTAGCAGATCTTAATCCGGAGAAGTACATCACAGCAATAAGCGACTACAGCAATCTTACCCTTGAAGCCGCACTCAGAGAAGTCACGGACGAGATGGTTGATAACAGGATACAGTCAAATCTCGCAAATTCAATGGAAGACGTTGAAGTTTCGGGCCGTGCATTAAAGAACGGGGATATCGCAAATATAAATTACGAAGGAAAGATCGACGGAGTAAAATTTGACGGCGGCTCAAACATGGGCGAGCCCGGATATGACCTTGAGATAGGTTCCGGCATGTTCATTCCCGGTTTCGAGGAAGGTCTCATCGGTATGAATTCCGGAGAAACAAGGGATATCACCGTTACATTCCCTGCTGAGTATCCTGCAGAGCAGCTTGCAGGCAAGGAAGCTGTGTTTACGGTTGTGCTCAATTCCATAAAGGAAAAGCAGATACCGGAGCTTACGGATGAATATGTAGCCGGACTCGGTATTGAAAACGTTAATACGATCGACGGGTTAAAGACATACATGAGACAGCAGCTTGAGATAGAGGCCCAGAATGACTATGAGACACAGCTTAACAATTCTGCAATGCAGAAGATGATCGAGATATGTGATTTCACTGATGAGATTCCCGAGGACAGATATAAGTACTACTATGACAATGTTATAAACATGGATTCACAGTATGCTGCCCAGTTCGGAGTGGATCTTGATACATTCGTTACAGGATACTACGGATTTGCGGATACGGCTGCTTATTACAAGCATGTAGAGGACAGCGCGATGCAGGCTGTTCAGATCGATCTGGCAAGCGGAATGATACTTAAGAACGCGGGCGAAAAAGTCACAGACAAAATGGTCGAGGAGGATATCGCCGCAAACCTTGAAAACTACGGAGTTACTTCTGTAGAGGAATTCAAGGAGAATTACAACATTGATGAGTACAAGTCTTATCTGATCAACAGAAAAGCACTTGAGATCATAAAGGAAAATGCCAAGATAGTACCGCCGATTCAGACGGCGGATTCTGTCTCTGAATAATATGGAAAGAGGATTTTATCATGGATCTTACAAACATTAAGGAACTGTTTCGAAACAAAGAGCAATACTTTGACAAGGAGGTAACCATCGGCGGATGGGTAAGAGGTAACAGAGATTCCAAAAGCTTCGGTTTCCTTGTTATAAATGACGGTACTTTTTTTGAGGCTCTGCAGGTTGTATATGCAGATCAGCTTGACAATTTCGACAAGATCACAAAGTTAAATATCGGTTCTGCCGTGATCGCAAAGGGCAAGATAGTTGCCACACCCGATGCAAAGCAGCCGTTTGAGATGCAGGCAAGCGAGATAGTCATTGAAGGAGAGTCAACTCCCGATTATCCGCTTCAGAAGAAGAGACATACATTTGAGTATCTTCGTACCATCTCTCATTTAAGAGCAAGAACAAACACATTCGAGGCTGTATTCAGAGTAAGATCTGTAGCTGCCTATGCTATACACAAGTTCTTCCAGGAGAGAGGATTTGTATATGTTCATACACCGATAATCACAGGAAGCGACTGCGAAGGTGCAGGCGAGATGTCCCAGGT
>JAGCXJ010000095.1 GCA_017961385.1 Lachnospiraceae bacterium | reverse complement strand
GCAGTAGTTGCAAATGTCACTTTTACATGATGACTTTCAAGCTCTTCTAGTACTCTTTCAGTAAGTACGCGATCTGAAGTACCCTGTATGATCAGAGCAATCTGTTTTTCATTGGCATTCTCATCATCACGTATGATTCCAGCAGGCTCACATCCCTTCTCATAGACTGAAAGAGCTTTTTCATAATCTTCTGAAGCGTCATAGCTGATCTTTTGTATAGAATCAAGATCTACTTCAGTCTGATTTTCGGTTTTGTTCATTAAAGAACATCCGGTAAGCAAACAAGTAATCAAAATAAAAACTATCATTTGCCTACAAGCTGATAAGAATTGTGTTTTCATATACTCCTTTTTCCTTTTTATGATTTTGTTAATCGTTTAATTAAGTAAATTTTGATGTATGTTGTGTCTTTGACACAACATGTTGAATACTATCACAAAGCTTTGAAATTTTGTAAATTTTTGCACGAAATGCAGAAATTCGAGCACGAAATGCAGACGGCATAAAAAAAAAGCCCATTTGTGAGCTTTTTTTTGTGCAATACATACAATTATAATCATCTTGCATGTTTAACCAATTTTACCTTTATTTAACCGGAAAACAGGACTCTTTTTCTTTCTATCATTTCATCAATCTTCTCAATATACAGATCTATATCCTTTACATTATCGCATCTTTCCATACGATAATTATCGCCTTCATGAAATACTCTTTTTGTTACAGTTCCGGCTCCAAGAGCGACAATTGACTGTTTTTCCTCCATGATGAGAATGTTATAGATGCCTTCTTTGCCATTTTTTGCATAACCGACATTTTCAAAATTTCCGCTCATGTTTTTCTGTCTGTATAAATAGTATGGCCTTAAACCCATATTCTCACATGTACGTTGAGTCATATCCATGATATCGTCGCTGTTTTTGATGCACTCAATACCATGTTCTTCAATCCACTGATTAAGCTTTGATGCACGTTTTATTGCCAAGGAATGAACAGTAACACTGTCAGGATCCAACTCCTTTACTTTTTGCATTGTATACTCAACATCTTCGTACTTTTCACCGGGAAGTCCTACGATCAGATCCATATTAATATTATCAAATCCGATACTTCTTGCAAGATCATATGCTTCGTATACCTGCTCGACAGTATGTCTTCTTCCGATAAGATCAAGAGTATCCTGTTTAAAAGTCTGAGGATTAACTGATATCCTGGTTACTCCGAGTTCGTTTAATGTCCTTAGTTTTTCCTCGGTAATACTGTCAGCTCTTCCAGCTTCTACAGTGAATTCTCTTATTCTGCTCATATCAACTTTTTCCTTAAGATACGAGATCAGATTTTTTAGTTCTTCACTTGTTAAAGTTGTCGGAGTTCCACCGCCTATATAAACACTGTCCAAAACCTTATCCGAGAATTCCTCTGAAACATAATCTATTTCTCTTTTAAGACATGACAGGTATTTATCGATCTTTTTTTCAAATACACTTCTTGGAAATGATGTAAATGAACAGTAAAGACAGGTGGTCGGGCAAAACGGTATTCCGATATACAGACTGTATCCTCTGTCATAATGGATATTTGAGAGAATATCTATCTCTCTATGAGCTATTTCTATTGAAAGCCTTGCTTTCTGCTCAGATGTCAGATATACATTTTGATAGAAATTCAGGATATCATCATCACTTAAACCATGTTCAATATTTGTGACAGCTATCTTAGTTGGCCTTATTCCCGTTAACGTACCCCATGGAAGCTTTCTGCCGGTATACTCACTCATCGCAAGATACAGCGCCTTTTTTAAACAGTTTTTATACTGAATACGATCGTTACCTGATGCGAATTCCGAATCCCTGTAAATTTTCAGATCATTATCTTCAAAAATTCTGATAACACTATGATCGTCTTTATAATCAACAAAAACATGAAGCCCTTCACAAACAGAGGGCTCCATTTTTTCTTCAGTAATTACTTTGACGTCCTCACCGGGATAAAATGCCTTTATTAGCGAGTGAACATCATATATGAAATTATCATATGAACAGATTACGTTTATCATACCCAGAAAGGATTATACTCTCTTTCATGTCCTATTGTTGTGCTTGCACCATGTCCAGGATAAACAACAGTTTCATCCTGAAGAGGCGATAGCTTTTCTTGCATTGATCTTTTCAGCTCAGATATACTTCCAGTCGGAAGATCCGTCCTTCCGATCGATTCTTCAAATAAAGTATCGCCGCTGATCAAAATCCCATCCTCTTCAAAATAGAAGCAACAGCTTCCTTTTGTATGACCCGGTGTAGCAAGGATCTTTATCTTAAATCCTAAAACATCCAGTTCGTCACCGTCTTTGAAAAAATCATTGGCTTTAACTGTGCATGCTCTTCCAGCCATCTCAGATGCATTAAGATCTGAGCTCATGAGCACTTCCTCTTCAGCATCAAGAGCATATACCTTGGCTCCAGAAAGCTGTCTGAGTCTTGAACATCCCCATATATGATCGAAATGACCATGTGTTAAAAGTATCGTATCAACTTCAAAGCCTTTCTGTTTAAGAGCATTATAGATATGCTCACCCTGATCTGCAGGGTCAAAAAAGATCACCTTGTTTTGACCTTCATGATAAACAAAATAGCAATTTGTAGCACAGACTCCAAGTGTAAGTCTGCCGATTTTAAGATCAGACATATATTTTCCTTTCGATCATACAACCATCAGCCGGTCGATCTTTCAATATCAATGACTCCATCTATGTTTCGAAGCTTATCGACTATACTCTTTAACTCATCTCTGCCCGAAATCTCAAAACTCATGGACATAGTCGCAACCCTGTTCTTACCCATATGAGAATTCAGAGTGACTATTGTTATACCTCTTTCGGTAAATACCCTTGATACATCTCCCAAAAGGCCTGGTCTGTCATTGGCATATATCCTGATGTCAGCAAGATATTTCTCATTTAACTTATCGCCGTCGGCCTGCCACTCAGCATCAATGAGTCTGCTTCTGTCGGTTTCTGAAAGATTTAGGACATTTATGCAATCGTTTCTATGTATCGATATACCTCTTCCTCTTGTAACAAAGCCAACTATCTCGTCGCCTGGTACAGGAGAACAGCATTTAGAAAATCTGACTGCAACATCCTCTATTCCCTTGACCACGATGCCGCTCTTGCTTCCGCTCGTATGAGAATGCTTCATGGCATGCTCGCCTACTGAAGCGATTATCTCTTCGTCAGTAAGCTGTCTAGGATGATCCTTCTCATACATTTCGACCATCTTATTAACGATCTGGCCTTCTTTAAGCCCGCCATGACCTACTGCAGCTAAAATTCCGTCCCAGTCCCTGAAATTATACTTATCCATTATCGCCTGCATATAATCGGGATTTGTGACGATTGCCGTATCTATATTCTTGGCTTTGCAGAAAGACATTAAAAGTTCTTTTCCTTTTGTTATATTGTCTTCCTTAAGTTCCTGCTTAAACCACTGGTTTATCTTATTCTTTGCCTGAGCAGACTTGGCGATCTTTAGCCAGTCTCGGCTTGGACCTTTTGAATTCTGTGATGTTATTACTTCTATTCTGTCACCGTTTTTGATCTCATAATCAATGGTAACAAGTCTTCCGTTTACTCTTGCTCCCACCATGCGATTGCCGACGGCACTGTGAATACTGTAAGCAAAATCCACAGGTGTGCTTCCAGCAGGCAGATTCTTGACTTCACCTGTCGGTGTAAAGCAGTAAACATTATCAGAGAATAGATTAAGATCGGATTTTAGAGAGTTCATGAACTCATTATTGTCCGACATATCCTTCTGCCACTCTAAGATTCTCTTTAACCAGTCAAGTTTTTCTTCTTCACCCTGTTCGGGCCTTTTCCCGTCAGATGCTTCCTTGTATTTCCAGTGTGCAGCGATACCGTACTCAGCAGCTTTATGCATTTCAAATGTACGTATCTGGATCTCAAAAGGCTGTCCTTTTGAACCTATAAGAGTCGTATGCAGCGACTGATACATATTCTCTTTGGGCATTGCGATATAATCTTTGAATCTTCCAGGTATCGGTTTATATATCTCATGTATTACACCCAGACATGCATAACAGTCTTTTACAGAATCAACGATTATTCGTACAGCAAACAGATCATATATCTGATCCAGAGTCTTGCCCTGATTCTTCATCTTTTTATAGATCGAGAAGAAATGCTTAACTCTTCCGTCGATCTTTGCCTCTATGCCGGCAGCGCGTATATGCTCGCTTACTTCGTCTACGATTTCCTGTATGTAGTGTTCTCTTTCGGATTTTTTTTCAGCAATCTGATTAGCAAGATCATAATAGATCTCAGGCTGAAGATATTTTAAAGACAGATCATCAAGTTCAACCTTGATCTTTGAAATACCAAGCCTCATGGCTATCGGGCTGTATATATCAAGTGTTTCTCTTGCGATCCTTTGCTGTTTTTCAGGCGGCATATGCTTAAGAGTACGCATATTGTGGAGTCTGTCGGCAAGCTTTATAAGGATTACTCTGATATCCTTTGCCATGGCAAGGAACATTTTTCTTAAGTTCTCTGCCTGCATTTCAAGTTTTATCGCAGAATAGTCAAGATTAGCATCATCCATCTGCATCTGCAGCTTGGTAACTCCATCAACCAAAAGTGCAACATCGTCACCGAATTCGGTTTTGATCTCATCAATTGTCATAACCGTGTCTTCTACAACATCATGCAAAAGACCGGCTACTATAGTTTCCTTATCCAGTTCAAGATCAGCAAGGATTATAGCTACATAAAGCGGATGAATGATATAAGGCTCTCCGGACTTTCTTGTCTGTCCCTTATGAGCATCATTCGCAACATTATATGCTTTTTCGATAAGACTAATATCTCCGGAAGGATGATATTTGCGCACACGAGTAATAAGGTCGTTGTAAAGCTGCTCAGGAGCTAAAAATTCATCCAGAGCCTCTATGCGGCCGTCATCGATCACTACGCTGTTATGCACTTGTTCCTGAGTTTTCATCTCTTCCATGCTGTCACACTTCTTGTAAATTATTTTCCTTCGTAGATAAGAGCGGAATCAACTCTGTAGCCTTTGAGCTTTTCTCTTCCGTTAAGTCCGGCAAGTTCCATAAGACATAATACGCCGGCTACTTCTCCTCCAAGCTGTTCAACAAGCTTGATCATAGCTTCTACGGTACCGCCAGTAGCCATAAGGTCATCGACTAAAAGAACTTTCTGTCCGGGTTTTACAGCATCTTTATGCATCTCTATAGTAGCAGTTCCATACTCAAGACTGTATGTTTCCTCAACAGTCTCACGCGGCAGTTTCCCTTTTTTTCTGATAAGTACAAGTGATTTATTAAGATTGTATGCAATTGGCGCACCAAAAATAAAACCTCTTGACTCAGCTCCTGCTATGATATCAAAATCAAGATCTGT
>JAGCXJ010000001.1 GCA_017961385.1 Lachnospiraceae bacterium | reverse complement strand
TATTTCATCTTTTTCCTTCCTCCCGTATTAAAATAAACATAAGAATCGATTCCATAAGCTGTCTCCTTACTGTTCAGCCGCCATCTCCTCGTTAATAGTGTCTTCGGTTGCAGCCATAGCCTGAAGCGTCATTTCAAGGAGCTTGTCAAGCTCCCAACCCAGCTGATCTGCACCACGTTCTATTACTTCTCTGGAACAGCCAGCAGCAAAGCCTTTGCTCTTATACTTCTTCTTGAGTGATTTCAGTTCCATGTCTTTGGTGCTCTTTGACGGTCTCATAAGCGCTGCGGCCCCGATAAGGCCCGTGAGCTCATCTGTAGCAAACAACACTTTCTCCATCTCATGAACAGGCTCCACATCGATCTTGGTTCCGCAACCGACGGTTATCCCGTAACCATGCGAGCATACAGCATGGATGATATCATCGTTGACTCCGCCTTCTTTAAGAAGTTCCGGTGCCTTCAGGCAGTGTTCATCCGGATACAGTTCAAAATCTATATCGTGGAGCAGTCCCACAATGCCCCAGTATTCTGCGTCATCACCATATCCCAGTTCTTTCGCATACCATTTCATCACAGCCTCGACAGTAAGCGAGTGCTGTATATGGAAAGAATCTTTGTTATATTTCTTTAAAAGCGCAAATGCTTCATCTCTTGTGATCATTTTTCTTTACTCCTCTTTTGCTTCGAAAACCACGGTATACACCTCAAGACCTCGTTCCCATTTGCTCACAAGGTTACATGTCAAGGCTGTTTTCCTTAAGAAGAAAATCGTACAGATTCATAATAAGAATTCCTTCTTCATTTCTCCATACCGGGGTATTTGAATTTACAACTATTATCTTCTTGAATGAATCGGATATCTTTATCAGGGAAGCCTGCTCCTGATCCATTTTTTCCTGATCCGGTAGTGCAAAAGCCGATTGTATGTAGTATCTCTTATTCCCTTGGTTCGCTATAAAATCAACTTCCAACTGCTTCCTGTTTCCTTCATCCGAGCGGGTTTCCACAACACCCACATCTACATTGTAACCTCGATAGATCAAGTCGTTATATATAACATTTTCCATGATATGCGTCTCTTCATACTGCCGAAAATTCAAGAACGCATTCCTAAGTCCCATATCTGAGTAATAATATTTTGCCGGAGTACTGATATATTTTCGCCCCTTTATATCGTATCGTTCAGCCTTCTGAACAATAAAGCTATCTTGAAGGTATACAAGATAGTTTGCGATCGTAGGCATAGTAATACCTTTTATCCCGCTACTGTTAAAGGTATCTGAAATCTTTTGTGCGTTCGTCAGGGAACCGATGGCTGATGCCAGAATCTTCATCAATTCCTCCATTCCCTCTCCATTACGGATATCATATCTTTCTGTGATATCTTTCACAAAGATTTCTTTATTTAGTCTGTCCAGATAAGCACTCTTTGCCTGATCATCCTTCTCTGACAATATGCGGGGCATTCCGCCATAATATGTATACTCTCTCCATGCTTCCATTTTATCGCCACTATAGGCAGGGACAAACTCCGAGAATGATAACGGAGCAATATGTACCTCATCTCCGCGCCCTCTAAACTCCGTCATTATATCTGTAGACAGAAATTTAGAATTGCTGCCGGTTACATAGATATCTGCATTCTCCTTCCTCAGCAAGCCATTCAGAACACCATATAACCTGATCGGGAGATCCGGATTCTTCATCTCTTCTCTGGTTATTGCATACTGAGCCTCATCAATGAAAACATAGTATTTCTGTTTTGGATCCTTTATCCTGCTCTTAATATATTCATATAGCTTCTGGGGATCCGTATATTCCGCGTAATCATCATCATCCAAAGGTATCATTATTATGTTTTCCTCTGATACACCGGACTGAATCAGATAATCATAGAACAATCGGAACAATAGATATGTCTTTCCACATCTTCTTATACCAGTAATTACCTTTATCATTCCATTATTCATCCGGCTGATCAGCCTATCCAGGTAGCGGTCTCTTTTTATCTCCATCGCATCCTCCCCTTTGGGCAATTTTAGATTTTTGCCATTTACGGCATATTTCTAAAATAGATGTATCACATATCAAGATCAATGTCAATGATATATTTTAGTTTTTTGCCTCTTTTGCCATTTTTCTAAAACGGATGCATTTTTATTTATTTTGATTCTATCATGAGATTTATTTTCGGATATCCAATGATGTGGGATCCTGGGCATGAATTACCATGCGGAAGTGCTTTGTGATATACATTTTCCTTGCCTCCAAAATGAAAAAGAGAAGGGGTTATCCTTACCATTTGGTAACGGGTATATTCTAAATGCTACTTTCATTTTATCTTCCTTTATAAACCGCACGTGTTAGTAAGTTAAACCGGAATTTGTCTGACAATAACAATCCGATAAGATCATACCAGAGATGCTCTTTTCAAAATCTGTTCATCTATCCTGCGCACAACACTATTGGTATAAGCATTAAAATACTTAAGCCAAAAGCCGCTTCCTGACGGATTGATACT
>JAGCXJ010000094.1 GCA_017961385.1 Lachnospiraceae bacterium | reverse complement strand
GAAAGGTAAGGATCGTAACCAAGTACAGTCATACCAAGATTTGTAGCTGCGTTAGCAACCTTAATACCGATCGCACCAAGACCGATGATACCAAGTTTCTTGCCCTGGATCTCAGTTCCGGCGAAAGCCTTTTTAGCTTTTTCTGCAGCTTTTCCTATTTCCGCATCACTGGCATTATTCTTTACCCACTCGATACCGCCTGTGATATCACGGCTAGCAAGAAGCATACCTGCAAAAACAAGCTCCTTAACACCGTTTGCATTCGCACCGGGAGTGTTAAAAACTACAATGCCTTTTTCTGCACATTTATCAAGAGGGATATTGTTAACTCCAGCACCTGCTCTTGCTACACAAAGAAGCTTATCAGAAAGTTCCATCTCATGCATGCTGGCTGAACGTACGAGAATGCCCTCTGCGTCATTTACATCATCAGTTTTTTCGTAGTTGCTGTCAAAATTCTCAAGTCCGATGGCAGCAATCGGATTAAGGCAATTATATTTAAACATTTCTTACTCCTTATTTATTCTCTGCTTCAAACTTCTTCATGAACTCTACAAGAGCCTTAACACCTTCGATAGGCATTGCGTTGTAGATTGATGCTCTCATACCACCAACGCTTCTGTGACCTTTAAGGTTCTCAAATCCAGCAGCCTTAGCTTCAGCTACGAATTTTGCATCAAGTTCTTCGTTTCCAGTAACGAAAGGAACATTCATAAGTGAACGGTCTTCTTTTGCAACAGTTCCCTTAAACAGTTCACTGCTGTCAAGGAAATCATAAAGAATCTTTGCTTTCTGTTCGTTGAGCTCTTTCATCTTTTCAAGTCCGCCCATTTTCTTGAGCCACTTGAATACCTTACCACAGATATAGATCGTATAGCAAGGAGGTGTATTGTAAAGAGAATCAGCATCTGCCTGAGTCTTCCATTTAAGCATGGTAGGTGTTCCTGGCAGAACATCATCTGTTATAAGATCTTCTCTGATTATTGCAATAACACAACCAGCAGGTCCGACATTCTTCTGAACGCCGCCGTAGATTACAGCATATTTTGAAACATCTACAGGCTCTGATAAGAAGCATGAAGATACATCGGATACAAGATCCTTGCCTTTTGTGTTGGGAAGTGTTTTAAACTTAGTGCCATAGATTGTATTGTTTTCACAGATATAAACATAATCCATATCATCTGTGATAGGAAGATCAGAACAATCAGGAATATATGAGAATGTCTTGTCTGCACTTGAAGCAAGTTCAACTGCTTCTCCGTAAATCTTTGCTTCCTGATAAGCTTTTTTTGCCCACTGGCCGGTTACTATGTAGCCAGCTTTCTTGTTCTTCATCATGTTCATCGGAACTTCTGCAAAGAACTGGCTTGCACCACCCTGAAGGAATAAAACCTTATAGTTATCAGGGATATTCATTAACTCTCTTAAATCTGCTTCTGCTTCCTTGATTATATTGTCATAAACTTTGGAACGGTGGCTCATCTCCATAACGGACATGCCGCTTCCCCTGTAATCCATCATTTCTTCTGCAGCTTCTTTTAATACTTCTTCAGGTAAAACTGCGGGACCTGCGGAAAAGTTATACACTCTTGCCACTTTTTTTTCCTCCTATGAAAATCATTTAAAAGTTGCGATTCATGTAGAATTCACACTTGCATTATTTTACAATCATAAATTCGTATCGTCAAGGCGCAATTATTACAATCATTTCTCTTCTACACCATTCTTTTCTATCGAATATACAATAACAGGAGTTCCTATCTCAACTTTATCGTATATTTTCTTCATAGCTTCTGCAGGAGTATTGATACAGCCGTGCGAGCCGTTGTATTTGTATTCATCCCCACCATATACGCTTCTCCATGATGCGTCATGTATTCCTATGGCTCCCTGAATAGCAACCCAGTATTTAACAAAACTGTGCCATGTCGGCCCGGTAAGCCATTTGTTTGGTATCTTGGTATATACGTAAACTACTCTGGGATCGGTACCGCCATGTGCATAGCTACCGCTTGTAATAGGGGTTTCTACGTATATTTCACCGTCAACGTAATACCACATATACTGTTCATCAAGACTGACTTCTATAAAAGTGTCTCCAAAATCATTTTTTTCCCTGTGCTTGGCTTCTATGATATAGACTGGTGTTCGCGTTGCATAATCGAGACCGCTGTTTACAAATTCCTTAAACCAGTTCTCTTCTCTTTTTATATCAAGCTTGTTTCCATAGTTGCCTTTTGTCACATGTACAAGAGAACCGTTATGGCCTCTGAAATATCTGTTATTGTACGTATTGTACTCATCAAGAAATTCATCTATGAAAGCAACTGCCTTGTTTTCATCTATCGTATAGTTTATGCTTTCAGAACCTTTCATATCGGGATTTATTCTTGTTATGAGTTCACTGCCCGTATTCATAAGCTCTGCCCATTCACGTTTGGAAATTCGCTTGCTCTCTTTGCCAAAGACATAAGTCACAAGTCTCCTCTGATGTAATTCGAGCTCATTATAATATTTTATAAGATCCTTTTCTGCAGCGCTGTATTCCTGACTTTCATAAAAACTGTCATCTATATTTATGATGTCATCGCCTGATTTTATCGATTCAAGGAAATATGTTTTTACTTTATTGACATTTAAAACCGGTTTTTTCCCATCAATAAGCTCATAACCGTTTTCTGTTAGTTCTATATAAACATCATTAAGCGAAGGCTTCTCTTCTTTTAGGTCAAGTGTATCAAAAAAAGAATCAAACCCTTCTTCGCTTATTGTAACGATAGGTTCTATTCTCAGATCTCTGTTCTCTTTACCGAGCTGCTTAAACCATAACTACGGATTCTGACTATTAAGTATCTGTGTAAGAGGCGTTTTATAATCAGTTTCATATCCGATCATTGACATATCTGCGATATATGATCTGTCATTTATGTTCATCACGGTATCTTTTGGCTTGTAATCTTTTGGAATGAGATCAAGAGCTTCATCAATACTCAAACCTGTACAATATACTCCGTTTATATACGTTCCGAAAAGAAAGCATTTCTGATCCGAATAATTATGTGCATAATAATATGCCGGGCCTAAATACATTAAGCCCAGCATAATTATTGCACACGATATGAAGATGATCAGTTTTTTGCTCTTCTTCATTAATTTCAGTTTTTCTTTGCTTTTAGATCCTTTTCATCAAATGCATCAGATATCGGAGCGCCGGCAGGTACCATAGGAAATACGCTCTCATCCTTTTCTATGATGCAGTTAAGAACAACCGGTTTCTTAAGTTTAAGCGCTTTTTCAATAGCAGGCAGAACTTCTTCTTTTTTAGTTATAAGGATTGCTTCGCAGCCAAGTCCCTCAGCTACTTTGCAGAAGTCAACCTTATCTTCAAGAACTGTATTTGAGTATCTCTTATCATAGAAAAGCGTCTGCCACTGTCTTACCATTCCAAGAACGTGATTATTAATCACGACTTGAATAATAGGTATGTTGTATCTGCTGGCAGTTGCAAGTTCATTAAGATTCATACGGAAACAGCCATCACCTGCGATGTTGACACAGATCTTGTCAGGATTACCTACTTTTGCACCGATGCATGCTCCAAGACCATAGCCCATAGTTCCTAATCCGCCGCTTGATAAGAAGGTCCTGGGACTCGTATAATGATAAAACTGTGCGGCCCACATCTGATGCTGGCCTACGTCTGTTGATATGATAGCTTTTCCTTTTGTTGCCTTATCGATCTGTTCGATGATATATGGACATGTAAGAACATCCTCATGATATTCTAGAGGATATTTAGCTTTAAGTTCCTTGATGTGTTCCATCCATTCTTTATGATCAGCTTTTTCAAGCTTTGAAAGCACATCTGTAAGACTTTCTTTAAGATCGCCTACAACACTTGCAGTTGTTTTGATATTCTTATCAATTTCAGCTGCATCTATATCAAACTGAAGAATCTTTGCATTCTTTGCAAATTTCTTTGCATTACCTGTAACTCGATCAGAAAATCTTGCGCCAAGCGCAATAAGCAGATCACATTCAGTAACACCGAAATTACTAGCTTTTGTACCATGCATTCCGATCATACCGGTATATCTGTCTGAATATGAATCAAAAGCTCCTTTACCCATCAGGGTATCGCAAACAGGTGCATCGATCATATCTGCAAACTTAGCAACTTCCTTGGTCGCTCCAGAGAGGATCGCACCACCTCCGACATAAATGAAAGGTTTTTTAGCTTTCTTGATGAGTTCAACTGCTTTAGCTATATCAGAGTCTGTATACTTTTTTGCTTTCTCAGGAGCCTTAGGTTTTTCAGGCTTAAAATCGCATATCGCTGCAGTGACATCTTTTGTGATATCAACAAGTACAGGTCCAGGACGACCGCTTCTTGCAATATCAAATGCTTTTCTGATTGTTTTTGCAAGTATCTTGATATCCTTAACAATAAAGCTATGCTTTGTTATGGGCATAACTACACCAGCAATATCGACTTCCTGGAATGTATCTTTTCCGAGTAATGGCAGATTTACATTTGCTGTTATCGCTACTAACGGAACTGAATCCATGAATGCGGTTGCGATACCCGTAACAAGATTTGTGGCACCCGGACCACTTGTAGCCATGCATACACCGACTTTTCCAGTACTTCTTGCATAACCGTCAGCCGCATGTGCAGCACCCTGTTCATGACTGGTAAGCACATGATTTATCTCCGGGTGTTTATATAAAGCATCATAAATATTTAATATTGTGCCTCCCGGATAACCGAAAACGGTATCAACACCCTGTTCCTTTAAACATTCAATTACTATTTCTGAACCTGATAACTGCATTTTTATTCCTCTTTCTATGTTATTTGCCTGATCCTGGTATTTCAAGTATTGCACCTCTGTTACCACTGGTTACCATTGAAGCATATCTGGCAAGATATCCTGTATTAACTTTTGGCTCACGAGGCGTCCAAGCAGCTTTCCTCTTAGAAAGCTCTTCTTCCGATACCATAAGATTTATAGAATAGTTGTTAATATCTATCTGAATTATATCGCCTTCTTCAACAAGAGCTATTGGACCGCCTACTGCAGCTTCGGGCGAAATATGACCTATGGAAGCTCCGCGGCTTGCACCTGAGAATCTGCCGTCTGTTATAAGAGCAACAGTACTTCCAAGTCCCATACCTGCTATTGCAGAGGTGGGATTAAGCATCTCTCTCATACCCGGACCGCCTTTAGGGCCTTCATAACGGATCACCACAACATCGCCGTCAACGATCTTTCCACCGAAAATAGCCGAAATCGCATCTTCCTCAGAATCAAATACACGCGCAGGACCTTCATGCTTAAGCATCTCAGGAACGACTGCAGATCTTTTTACAACAGATCCATCAGGCGCAAGGTTTCCTTTAAGAACAGCGAGTCCTCCTGTCTTTGAATAAGGATTATCAGTTGGCCTTATAACTTCAGGGTTTCTGTTAACAGCATTCTTTACTGCTTCACCGATAGTTTTGCCTGTTACGGTCATACAGTTTTCGTTTATCAGACCAAGATCGCAAAGCTCTTTTATAACTGCATATACACCGCCTGCTTCATTAAGGTCTTCCATATATGTAGGACCAGCAGGTGCAAGATGACAAAGATTAGGGGTCTTCTCGCTTATAGGATTAGCGAAAGAAATATCAAAATCGAATCCGATCTCATGAGCTATCGCCGGAAGATGTAGCATTGAATTGGTTGAGCAGCCAAGTGCCATATCTACAGTAAGGGCATTAAGGATCGCATCTTTTGTGATGATATCACGCGGACGTATGTTCTTGTTAAGCATATCCATGACAGCATATCCTGCTTTTTTAGCAAGACGAAGTCTCTCTGAATATACGGCAGGGATAGTTCCGTTTCCGGGAAGTCCCATACCGAGAACCTCAGTAAGGCAGTTCATAGAGTTAGCTGTATACATACCGGAACAAGATCCGCATGTCGGACATACCTTCTCTTCGAATTCCAATACTTCAGCATCGTCTATTTTACCGGCTGTACGCTCGCCAACGGCCTCAAACATAGAAGAAAGACTTCTTTTCCTTCCGTGAATATGACCTGCAAGCATTGGTCCTCCAGAAACGAATACTGTCGGAACATTTACTCTGGCAGCTGCCATTAAAAGACCGGGTACATTTTTATCACAGTTGGGAATCATGACAAGAGCATCAAACTGATGAGCAATAGCCATTGCTTCTGTTGAATCTGCGATAAGGTCTCTCGTTACAAGAGAATACTTCATTCCGATATGTCCCATGGCGATTCCGTCACATACGGCAATAGCAGGGAACATTACCGGTGTACCACCGGCTTCTGCGACTCCGAGTTTTACCGCCTCGGCGATTTTGTCAAGATTCATATGACCGGGAACTATTTCATTGTAAGAACATACTATTCCGACCATAGGTTTCTTTATTTCTTCAGCCGTATATCCGAGCGCGTTTAAAAGTGAACGGGCTGGTGCCTGCTGAAGACCGCATTTCATGTTATCACTCTGCATAATTGTCAACTCCTTTATTATATTAAACTGTAAATATCCTGATTATTAACAATCCTAACAAACCCAAAGAAAAAACATGTAAAATGAGTCCAAGTACACCCATACAGAGACATTTTATATTCTTTTCTTTAATACCGGATTTTATTGCATGGTATACAGAGTAAGAACCAAGCATAAATAATAGCGCAAATCCGGCTCCCAAAAACATTTTCTTTATTAGAAAGAATAATCCGACAAAAGCCAGATTGATAATTCCAAAAACAATCGCAGCTCCATCTGCTCCTTTGAGTTCTTGATCGTTGCTTATTTCTTTCACAACAAATATTTCCTCCGGAATATAAAAGAATAAAGGAAACTAAACCCTCTGGGCAACAAGACTACCCATTTCATCGCATTTAACCTGCGACTCACCGGGTTTTGCTATATCAATAGTTCTGTAGCCTTCTTCAAGAACCGCTTTGACAGCTTTTTCTATTGCATCTGCTTCCTTATCTAGATCAAAAGTATACCTTAACATCATAGCCGCACTTAAGATCGTTGCAAGTGGATTAGCGATATTCTTGCCTGCTATATCAGGTGCTGAGCCGCCTGACGGCTCGTAAAGACCAAATTTTGTTTCGTTCAGCGATGCTGAGGGAAGCATACCGATAGAACCGGTGATCATAGAAGCTTCATCAGAAAGTATATCGCCAAACATATTCTCTGTGAGTACTACATCAAACTGAGCAGGATCTTTAACTAGCTGCATAGCACAATTGTCAACAAGCATCACTCCATATTCAACATCAGGGTAATCCTTTGCAACTTCATCAACGACTTTTCTCCATAACCTTGATGAATCAAGAACGTTTGCTTTATCAACAAGAGTAACTTTCTTGCGACGCTTCATAGCGATGTCAAAACCTTTGATCGCTATTCTTCTTATCTCATTTTCATTGTAAGTCAGTGTATCAACAGCAGTCATGACGCCGTCGATTTCTTTTGTATATCTCTCACCGAAATAAAGACCACCTGTGAGCTCACGCATCATCATCATGTCAAAGCCCTTTGAAGCAACTTCTTCTTTTAAGGGACATGCGTCTTTTAGCTCTGGATACAGATAAGCCGGACGCAGATTAGCGAATAATCCCAGCTCTTTTCTTATCTTTAATAGACCGGCTTCCGGTCTTAAATTCGGGGGAAGCTTATACCAAGGTGATGTCTGGGTGTTTCCTCCTATAGAACCAAGCAAAACAGCATCTTTGGATTTGGCAACTTTTACAGCTTCATCAGTAAGCGGTTCACCAGTTGCATCAATAGAACATCCACCCATGAGGATATGTTCATAATTAATGCTATGTCCGTACTTATTACATATTGCATCAAGTACCTTGATCGCTTCGTTTACAATTTCGGGGCCTATACCGTCACCGCGAATGACGGCGATATCCATATTCATAGAAAATCTCCTTTTATCTAGTATCAAAAGACCACCGCATCAAGCAGTGGTCTCATTCTGATCATTCTTCGGCATTTGCCTTTTCAATCTGCTTGATAGCTGACTTCTCCATCGGTATACGACAGTTTTTATTGCTTCCGAATTCAACGATGACTGAATCATCTGTAATGTCAATCAGCACTCCGTAAAAACCGCTGGTTGTAACAACTGTATCACCTATCTCCATGTCCTGATACATGGCAGCAATTCTTTTCTGCTCTTTCTTTTGAGGCTTTATCATCATGAAATAAATGAATACACCGAAAATCAATATATAAAGTACTATGATGATACCGCTTCCTGTAGCACTTCCTGCAGCTGCAGCAGCATCTGCTGACAATAATAATCCGTTCATATAATCCCTCCTGGAAACTCATATATTCGTATAATATACACCAAAATATATTACAGTAGTTTTATTAAATATACAAGTAAATATTTTTCATCTATGATCTAGCATCCTTGAGATAAACCATCCAGTTTATTCCTTTTATATTCAGCAAATTCATGTCTGTCTATTGCATCCCTGATCTCTTCCATCATTGTATTATAAAAGTACAGATTATGAAGGACACAAAGTCTCATTCCCAGCATTTCTTTTGCTTTTAAAAGATGCCTTATATAAGCTCTGGAATATCTTTGGCATGTCGGACATTTACATCCTTCCTCGATAGGTCTCTCATCAAGCTCATATCGCTGATTGAAAAGATTTAGCTTTCCTAAGTTTGTATATACATGACCGTGTCGGCCGTTTCTGCTCGGATAAACACAATCAAAGAAATCTATACCTCTTTCAACGGCTTCAAGGATATTGGCAGGAGTCCCGACTCCCATCAGATAAGTGGGTTTATCTTTTGGAAGATATGGAACAACAGTCTCTATTATCTCATACATCTGTTCATGTGTTTCACCGACTGCAAGTCCTCCGATTGCATATCCGTCAAGTTCCATGTCTGCGATCTTTTTGGCATGTTCTTTTCTTATGTCTGCATAGATGGCACCCTGATTGATACCAAATAAAAGCTGCTCTTTATTTACGGTATCATCAAGACTGTTGAGCTCATTTATTTTTGCTTTGCAGCGCTCAAGCCATCTTGTTGTCCTGTCAACACTGTTTGTAACATATTTCTTGTCAGCAAGCGCAGGTGCACATTCATCAAAAGCCATTGCGATCGTGGAACCAAGATTAGACTGTATCTTCATACTCTCTTCCGGACCCATGAATATCTTGCGGCCATCAATATGTGAATTGAAGGTTACACCTTCTTCCTTGATCTTTCTTAAACCTGCAAGTGAGAATACCTGAAATCCGCCGGAATCAGTAAGCACAGGCCTGTTCCAGTTCATGAATTTGTGTATCCCGCCAAGTTTTTTTACTATCTCATCTCCGGGACGCACATGCAGATGGTAGGTGTTTGACAGCTCCACCTGGCATCCTATACGTTCCAGGTCTTCAGTTGAAAGAGCACCTTTTATTGCAGCAGCCGTACCCACATTCATAAATACAGGAGTCTGTATTATTCCGTGAACAGTATTATATTGAGCTCTTTTTGCATTGCCGTCACAAGTCAGCAGTTTATACTCAGTCATTAACGTCCTTTCCAGTATTCTTCAAGAGTAGATCTCTGATTATATATTGATGTAGCAACATCAACACCTACATATCTGAAATGCCATGGTTCATATTGTATTCCGGTTATATCTTCCTTACCTTTGGGATATCGAAGTATAAAACCGTATTTATAACTGTTATTTGCAAGCCAGATGCCGGCATTTGTATCTCCAAAGGCTTCATCCAGCTTCTGGTGATCTTCACTCATAATATCAAATCCAAGACCAATTTCGTGTTCGCTGGTTCCTGGAATAGAGAGTTCATTAGCAGCTTTTTTGTATGCTTCCAGATATGAATATCCGTAATTCATATATTTCTTTATCTTCTGGTCAAACAGTTCATCCTGCCTTTTATTGTCTCTGTATGCAGAACTGATAACAAGTTTTATTTCTTCATTCTGAGCAGCTTCCAACATATCCTTCATCGGCTGTACAGCTCTTGTATCACATCTTTTCCCCGGTACGACATATTCTAGAATGAATATCCTTTCTTCAGGAATCGGTTTCAGTTTGCTTACAAGGATCTCTACACCGTTTATGTCTTCCGGTTTAATACTTTCATCAATGATTACTTTAGCCGTAACCTCTTTCTGTTCAGGCTTTTCATCTTCGGTCTTTTCTTCGTTAACTGTATCAGGTGTCAGATCATTTGTTTCAAGAGTGGTATCTGTTGTTGTAACGCTAGCTGTTTCTGAATCTGTAATATCATTTTGAAAATAATATCTGTAGCCTGATATCAATACAATAGCCGCACATAATGCGGCTATACCCCCAATTATAATCTTCTTGAAGTGACTGTATATGTTTGATAAAACGATCACACAGAAAATATAGATAGTTGCTAGAGTAAGACAAAACTCGCCCTTAGCAGCAAAATTTCTGCATTTTATTATCAGTTCTTTTCTCTTGTCTGTGTTCATTATTCCTGACCAAGTTTATGAAATATTATGCAGTTGGGCTTTTGGACCTTTATCTCTTTTTGATTCATCATAAGGAGTCCTTTTTCAAGATCAACTGTAAAAAATGTCATAGTATTTGATTCGTGATTAAGACTTACAAGATGTCTGTTATCCGGGAACAGACATGCATCTTTAGGATAATCTCCGCTTATCGGAAGGCATAATACTTTGCTCATTTCACCGGAATGCTGATCCATTGAAAAGATGACAACACTATTATCTCCGGCATTTGAACTAACCATGTATTTGCCGTCCTTTGATATACTGAGCGCACTTGCAGCAGATCCTTTTGCAAAGTAATCATTAACTGTAGATATAGTCTGTATTTTGTCAAATTCAGGATCATTTCCTTTATCAAGATATTCATAAACATCTATCTTATTATTGAGTTCATGAACTACATACATGTGATGTCCGTCTTTTGAAAACTTGATATGTCTCGGAGCGGAATTCTGCTCCGAATGGATGATATCTATGAGTTTTAGTTTGCCGGTTGTCTTGTTGACAGTATATACATCTATATAATCCATACCCAGATCGGCCGCACAAAGATATTTGTTGTCTCTTGTCATCTTTACACAGCTAACATGAGGTCTGAAGTTTCGTTCGGCAACATTTCCCCATCCTTTATGGAATATCTCATCACATATCCCTTCTATATTGCCGTCTTCCTTAAGCTTGAGAACGGTGATCTTTCCGTCATGATAACCTGCGACAAATAGAAATTTATCTTCATAATCTGTAGACAGATAGCATCCTCTCATACCGTTTATTCCGCTGTTTCCAAGGATCGAAAGACTTCCATCAGGCTCAATCTTGTATGCTTCAACACCAAAATCCGTGATGGAATAAAGATATTTCGAATTATGAGTGATCGTTACATATGATGAATTTGAAATCTTTACTTTGTCTTTCAGTTCAAATTTTCCTTCATCCAGATCGACATCATATATATGAATACCGTAATTATCTCCCTGTGTATATGTTGATACATATGCTACATATTTATCTGACATAATATCACCTACTACCTTCTTCTTTTCTTATCTTTTTTACTGCCGGTAAAACCGTTAACAAGTACAAGGAATAAAAGCTGTACTATTAAAAACAGACATACTTCCATGACAAAGCCGTTCTTTATCATAGCATGATTTATGATCTCTGCTCTCCATCCTTCGAGTGCTTTGCCACGCATGATCACATCAGTAAAGAATCCCTCTCTAAACTTAGCCGGATTCATCTGAACGAATATCATGACAGCAGCACCTATAAACAGGAGTATTCCCCACGTTATTGCGATCGTGTTTCTTAGTATGATCGCTCTGCCTTCAAGTAAAACGATCAAAAACAAAGCTATTGCTATTCCGATAAATGTATAGGAAAGCCTTCTTAACAGGATAAATCTCTTGGATGCCTGACTAATGATCTCTTTATCGGATGCAGAGAAGAATTCAACACTTTCTCCATCAATGATAACATTCGCTGAAGGGTCTGTTCCTTTCTTTAATGAGCTCATCCACTGATCAATCACTTTATGCATGTCATCAGATGTTAATCCAAGCTTACCTGATACGTTTTCGTTGACACAGTTCTTTTCAACAAAACGTGTATTGCATATACCTAGATAGAATCCTAAAAATGCATTGGCAAATAGCATAAATCCAACACACAAAATGGAACAAATCACGACTATAGCCGTAACTACGCTTCTGCTGCTACCCCTTCCGATATACACTTTAAGCCTCCGTCACCTGATCTGATATATCTACTATAAATACCCCTTGTGTTGCAAGCTGTCTTTTTGAAGTCTTCTTTGACCGCGTTCACAGAAATCAAGACAGAATTGAAGATTATCCTTATCATCAAACTTTTTGGCTCTTGATACAATATTCTCTTTTATAAAAGCATATGTATCCTCTTCTCCCCAGACTTCGAGCATTCTTAAGAAAAGCTCTAGAAAGGCTTTTGTCTTGGGATGCATAGGAGCCGGATCGAGTCCTTTATTATAATATTCCATAGGAGAACTGTTAGTATAGGCATCACCGTTATATACCTTGCATGCAGCGACCCTGTCCATCAGCATCTCAACTATGTATTTAATTGGCATGGGAGCTGGCATCATTCCGTGCATTCCCGGGGGAGCATTGTGTATCGAATAATCTATCCAGTACTCATAATGATGCTTGTTTCTTCCTTTATGGTGCAACCATGCAGAGGAATATCCGACATCTTCTCTTTCGGCGTTATTGGGACTCCTTGTTCCCTGAAAGTATTTGGCTCCAACTATAAACTCGCTTGGAGAATACTTGCTCATGTCATGTAAAAGACCCTGCTTATACAGACCCACAGCAAAGCATCCCTGTCTGACTAGTTTCTTGTGCCTGTTTACTGTCTTTAAATGTTGTAATGCGCTCATTTTATATTCTTGTTACCCAGCATTATAACGATGCTTCTTTCTTTTACCAATATCTGGGCATGATCATTTTCGGTTATCTTGGGATCGTCCATACTGCTGGTATTTGCAATTATCTTCCATTTATATCCTTTAGGAAGTTTAGGTATAGCAAAAGAATGCCCTGTCCAGTGCAGATTTACGGCGATATAAATGAATTCATCGTCATCTGTATATTTTCCGCAATATAGCATAGCGAATTGTCTGCTAAGTATATCTGTATCTACTCTCCAGAGATCAGAACAGTGGAAACTTAAGTCAGGATATCCGCACTCAATATAATCCGTCATCCTATAGGATTGGGGCAATGTGAGGATCTTATGGGATAGTCTGAAAGCGATAGCATTCTTCATGAAATCATATATATCGCTGTTCTTATTCAGATTATTCCAGTTTAGCCAAGTGATGGTGCTGTCATGGCAGTATGGGTTATTATTACCGTTCTGGCTGTTGCCGAATTCATCACCAGCCACTATAAACGGCGTTGTTTTGCTCATCATATTCAACAGAATAGCGTTTTTAATCTGTTTGTGACGAAGTTTCTTTACAGCTATTCTGGTAGTCGGTCCTTCGTATCCGCAGTTCCATGAACCATTATACGGAGCACCATCGTGATTATTTTCACCGTTGGACTCGTTGTGTTTTCTGTCATAACTAACCAGATCCATCAAGGTGAATGTATTGCAGTGAGTAATGTAATGAACATCACCAATTTTATCGGGAACGTTCTTTATATATTCGAGAGCACGTAAGACCATTCCCTCATCAGACTTTAAAAGTCTGCGCATATCATACATATATGTATCTTTGCAAACTGCAAGATTCTTATATGCAGGTTCGTCATTATGTTCATAGATCTCATCAAGAGGAAAGCTTTCACAAATGATCTTGGTATTTGCAAGCATAGGCTCGGTCCCAAGAAGTGCTAAAGGCAATTTACTCCCCATAAGATGAAAACCGTCAACATGGTATTCCTGCATCCAGTATTTTAATACTTCGATTATATATCCCTGCTTAACAGTTTCCGGAAAGAAAAACTGAAGTATAACTTCAAGACCTTGCTTGTGCAAAGCCTTAACCATATCCTTAAATCCTTGTGAAGCACTTATGCTCCTAGGACTATATGAACACTTTGGTGCAAAGTAAAAACTCTCTTTATATCCCCAGTAGTTAAGCTTGGGTTCAACCGGTTCATACGCTGAGAGCGAAAACTCGCCCTTTTCCTTAACCGGTGGTTCCAGTTCTACAAAGTTATAAACAGGCATCAGCTCGATAGCTGTAACACCAAGATCCTTTATATATGGTATCTTTTCTATAATACCCAAAAAAGTTCCAGGATATTGAACCATGCTGCTCTTATGCTTGGTAAAACCTCTGACATGAAGTCCGTATATAACAGAATCATTAAAGGGAATTAACGGATTCTTGTCCTTTTCCCAATCATAATCGTCATGATAAATACCTGCACGTAGATTCGTTGGCAATTTACCCCAGTTTTCATTACCGAGGATTATCTTTGCATAAGCATCATGGAGTATGTTCTCGCCAATATAATAATTGTAATCAAACCGGTCAGGGTCTATACCTGAAACTTTCATACATCGTATGTTGCCGACCTTGTTCGAACAGCAGAAGGACAGTCTCTCTTCTGATTTTGTCTTTTTATCATACAGTATAATGCCGCATTGTTCATCGGTGCTAACTACAACTGCGAAATTAACCTGATTATTTCCGAGATAAGTAGCACCAAGCGGATAGGGTTTGCCGTATGATATTTTCAGTTCATTATTCATTAATCCTCGTTGTCATACTCGCATTCATCAAGAAATTCGTCAAACGCTTCACAAACAGCGTCATACTCGGCATCATCTTCAATATATGTAAGTTCAGGCTCTTCGTTTGCATCATCCGGATTTTCAGAATAAGCATAGAACCATACATCCTGGTCTTCAGAATCATCCTGTCCTTCAGGAAGAAGGGCTATATATTCCTTTCCGTTAACTTCAAGTATTGTAATGACTTCGCACATGACTGTCGAACCGTCATCAAGATTAAGCTCTACTTTCATTTCCTCTTCGGGTGTGTTGTTTTCTATCATATTCTCTCCTCAAATCTCTTTTTCAAAAGAATTACATACCTTTAATAATTTTACCGAATATTTCGACTTTTTTCAACATTAATACTATCAATAAAAATGAGACCGGCTGATATCCGGTCTCATAGTTGATAACAATTATTTTACTTAGGCACGTTCAAGTTTAGCAATTCCTGCTTTAATTCTTTTAATGGTCTCGTCTTTGCCAAATAACTCCATTAATTCAGTTGCACCTGCGGGTGTCATCTGCTTGCCAGAAACAGCAGTACGAACCGGCCAGAGAACAAAACCATTCTTATATCCTTTTTCTTCAACATAGTTTAACAGTGTTGAATACAAAGCATCATTGCTATAATCATCCTGCTCTTCCAAGATAGGAAGAATCTCTTTAAGAACGAGAAGAGAACTTTCGGCATTTGTCTTCATCTTCTTATGGGTATACATATCAATGTCATATTCAGGAAGCTCATCGACAAAATCTATTAGTTCTTTTATATCCGGAAATACTTCTATCCTTGTTTTTACCCATTCTGCAAGTTTTTTCTTATCAACATCTGTTTTAACAGCTTCATCTATGTAAGGCTTAGCCATTTCGTAGTATGTATCAAAGTCCATGGCTTTGATATATTCACCGTTCATCCAGCGAAGTTTTACAATATCGAATACTGCGGGTGATTTGCTTATCCTGTGATAATCAAACTCTTTTATGAGTTCATCAAGTGAGAATATCTCTCTGTTATCTTCAGGGCTCCATCCTAACAAAGCTATATAGTTAACAACAGCTTCGGTTACAAATCCCTGTTCTATCAGATCCTCAAACGATGAGTGACCGCTTCTTTTTGAGAGCTTCTTATGATTCTCATCGGTTATCAGGGGAAGATGTACATATACTGGACTCTCCCATCCGAAAGCATCATACAGTCTCTGATATTTAGGAGAAGAAGAAAGATACTCGTTTCCTCTTACAACATGAGTGATATTCATTGTGTGATCATCAACAACGTTTGCAAAATTGTAAGTAGGATAACCGTCGGTTTTTATCAATATCATGTCATCAAGTTCAGAATTCTCGACAGTTATATCACCGTATAGCTCATCATGAAACGTGGTTGAACCTTCATTGGGAATATTCTGCCTTATAACATAGGGCTTCCCTTCGGCAAGGTTTTTCTCAACTTCTTCTTTTGAAAGAGAAAGACAATGCTTGTCATAAACAGTGATCTCTTTTCCTTCTACAACTTCAGTCTTTAATGAATCAAGCCTTTCCTTATCACAAAAGCAATAATATGCCTCTCCTTTATCGATCAGTTCCTTAGCATATTTTAAATATATGCCGGTTTTCATCCTTTCGCTTTGTACATAAGGACCATAACCGCCATCCTTATCGGGGCCCTCATCATGGATCAGCCCAGTCTTTTCAAGAGTTCTATATATTATCTCTGTCGCACCCTCAACAATTCTCTCTTGATCTGTATCTTCGATCCTAAGCATGAATTCTCCGCCTTCATGCTTTGCGATCAAAAACTCATATAATGCCGACCGAAGATTTCCTACATGCATCTTTCCTGTCGGACTTGGTGCGTATCTTGTTCTTATTTTCATATCATACTCCTATCTTTGTTCGCCTAGATAAACTAGAGCAATAACATCCGGACCGGTATGGCTACCGAATGTGGGCCCTATCTGATTTATCATGAATTTTTCGATCCCGAATCGTTTCTTTACCTCAT
>JAGCXJ010000010.1 GCA_017961385.1 Lachnospiraceae bacterium | reverse complement strand
ACCGTAATGAGACTGAGAGTGCAAATGACAGCACTGAACAGAATACTTATGAGCAGGAAGAGATAAAAACAGTCAATGAATATTCAAATGATCTGTTAAAGATACAGATACCGGATGATATCGCTGACCTTGTAAAAGTAGATGTTGAAGATGACAAAATAAGCGTTTATGACAGGGAATCTGCTGACGCTGGATTCGGAGGCCTCGTATTTATCGTATGGGCAAGACCTGTTGATTCCGGTATGGGCGGCGGACCATATGTAAAGATCGGAGAGCTCTCGAATGAGAATGCTGACATATATGAAGTCGTAAAAGGATATGCCACCGAGATCCAGTGGGATTACAACCTTGCCGATATGCCTGCAAACTTTGCAAAGATCTATGACAGTGCTGAAGGCATCATTAATGGAATGACAGGAAATAACGGATATACATTTATTCCGGGCGCAGGTACAAAGGGCGAGGATCTTTACAACAGTGTTCTTTCAAAATATGTAACAGCAAAGAACAAAAACTGGGATGCTTCAAGATATGAAGCTGAGCTTATGAGCAGCGAGTTTTATAATACTCCCCTCGAAGCTATCGGATATGCATACTTAGATGTAAATCTTGACGGAATAGACGAGCTCTTTGTCGGAGAATTCGGCGAGGATGATCTTAAGGGAGTTGTCTATGACATATATACGATGGTCAAGGGAAAACCTGCCCATGTGATCAGCGGAAGCGCAAGAAACAGATTCTATGCCCACTCAGACGGACTTATCGTAAACGAATGGTCGGGTGGTGCTGCGCTCTCAGGATTTGACGTATACAATCTTGAAGCAGATTCCATAGAGCTAGTTTATCAATGGGGCTATAAATACGACGGCTACGAGGATGAGGACAAGCCGTGGTTTAAGTCATATGACGGCAATGAGTATGAATCGGTATCGGAAGAGGATGCAAAAGAAGCATACATGATAGGTGACAAGTATGTAAGATTTGATTATAAGCGTCTCAGTGATAATTCAGATGCGATCGCAGCGGCGCAGTACGAAGGCGTGGCCGATCAGCCTGTCAATGCTCTTCCAAAATATGAATATCCCTGACCTGAGCAGTTCTACAGTGAAGTATACAGATATATCATAGATGAATTTTCAGGAAACTATGAGCCGGCCGATGTTTCGATACCTTCTCCCGTCATCGTAAAAGAGGATGTCCTCCAAGGCGGAGATATCGATCTTTACGGAGATTTCTGGCTTTATAACTACAATCTTAACGCAGATACCCTTGAATGCGTATCCGGAGGATCATACCCTGGATGCATGCATATCATTAAGGGAGAGAACGGATATGAAGTAAAATCCTTTGATCTGGTCGGTGACGGAAGCGATTATGAGCCGAGTGCAAAGAAGATATTCAAAGAGTACTATAATGATCTTATAAAAGCGCAGGCCGACGAAGAGAAAAAGCAGAAAGACAGAGCTCAGATCATAGCAAACTATGCGGCAGCAAACAGTCTTGATATCAGGCAGTACAGGGACTACGGCTGGGATCCGGTCCTGCTTCCTGAGGAAAACATAGACAGCTTTTACAGCGTTCTGGATTAAATATTTTAAGACCGGGTTTCTTATCCGGTCTTTTTGAGGATCTGTTACGCTTATTTTGAGATATTTATAGTGATCAGATTTAAGGGTTTTTGCAATGAAGGAAATGATGAAGAATCGCACATACAGGGATAAAATCGTATACTGTGCAAAAGATCCGAAGATAATCCTGATCCAGATGGTGGATGAGGATATGATAGACATGCTCTCGGAACAGTATCATATCATAAGCAGTGCCATTGAGCGTCCTTTTCTTCTTGCAGGCTATGTCGTAAACGACTGGAACAAGGATCTTTCACCATGGAAGGCAAAAGCCGTATTCGGAAAGAAGAACTTTGAAGGGGCTGCAAAGGAAACTCTTGATGATCTTACAAAGTATTTCATCCCGCAGCTAAAGAAAGAGCATGATCTTGACGATGATATATGTGTGATACTGGGCGGATATTCGCTCGCGGGACTCTTTTGTCTGTGGAGCGCATATCAGACGGATATGTTCAGTGCGGTAATGGCTGCAAGCGCATCTGTCTGGTTCAATGGCTGGACAGACTTTGCAAAAGAAAACAGGATCAGGTGCAGGAATGTATACTTAAGTCTCGGCGACAGAGAGAGCGATACAAAGAATCCGGTCATGAAAAAGGTCGAGGAATGCATGAAAATGCAGTTTGCACTGCTGGCAGAAGATGACATTTGTAACTGTGCTCTTGAGTTTAATGAGGGCAATCACTTTACAGATGTGGCAAAAAGATGCGCAAAAGGCTATGAATGGTGCATCGGACAGACAAAAAGTCATGATTTGTTACACTAAAGAGTGTATGATTATTAAGATGTGAAGGATTTCGGAGGATAGAAATTGAAATACGATCTTGATGAAACATTAAATATAGTCATGGAAAGAAAACGCGGACTGCAGATAAGGAGTGAACGCAGAAAGCTTTTTGCGTGCAATCTTCTTGTTCTGCTCCTTACCATTGGCATGTTTTCATTCATCGTATACAGGAGCAGCGGAACACGCAGCTACGAATCCGACTACTTCGGAGGATTCATGCTCGCACCCGAGATGGGGGGATATATCCTTGTGGCTCTTATAGCGTTTGCCGCCGGAATATGTGCTATGTTAGCTATACAGCATTACAAAAAGATACAGGACATTAGCTAGATATGAACCACAAGTTCGAAAGAAAGAAAAACAGTATCTTCCATCCTGCGGTCTTATCGCTGATGGTGATATCTATAGTTCTTAACATACTGTTGTCCATGGTCGTAAGGGCAACACAGCTGCCTTTCTATATAGATACCGTAGGGACGATCATAGCCACCGCAATGGGAGGCATCGTGCCCGGTATAATCACGGCATTTGTCACAAATGCCGTTAATTTCTTTATGGACGGAGAGTCCATTTTCTATGCACCGCTTAACATGCTGATAGCGATCTTTTCGGCATCCTACTTCGGTGAACATTCAAGACTGAGAAAACATAAATATCATGAGATATACTATGTCCTTATACTGGCGCTCATAGGCGGAGGGATAGGAGCTGAGATCACGTGGTATCTTTACAGATCTCCCTCGGATTATCCTTTGATAGTCTCATTTTCAGACTTTCTGTCATCGCATCTTGGGATCAGCGTATGGGGCTGTCATATGATATCGACCTATATCACTGATGCCATCGACAAGGCTATTTCCGTAGCGATATCGATGATGATAATAAAGTTTACGCCTTCAAAGGTAAAGGATCTGGTAAGACTGTCTTCATGGAGACAGAAGCCCATGTCGCCGCAGGAGCTTTCTGCTGCTTCAAAGAGATTAAAGGGCAGGATATCGATAGGAACAAGGATCAATCTCATCATCATATTTTCTACACTTCTGATGACTGTTGTCGCTCTTGCATTCTCTATCATAAGCTTCAGGAACAATTCGCTGGAATCACTGTCTGCATCCGCAACACAGATGTCATATATAGCCGCTGCGGAGATAGATCCTGATATGGCCGATGACTATATGAAGCGCGGAAACCTGGCACCCGGATATACAAAGACAAGAGAAAGACTCTCTATACTTAAGAACAGCTCGCCTGATATAGCATTCTTATATGTCTACAAGATAAAAGAGGACGGGTGTCATGACCTCTTAGATATGGATACCTTACTAAACGACGGAACTTTTGTACCGGGAGATCCCCCGGGACTGGTCATTGATTTTGAAGAGGGAATGATGCCATATCTTGATAAGCTGCTTGCCGGCGAAAAGATAGAGCCAGTGCTTCTTGAGGATAAATACGGGAGCTTTTTATGCTCATATTATCCTGTTTATGACAAGGACGGAAAGTGTGTCTGCTATGCGGTCGCAAACGTCGAATCCGATCTTGTTGGGATCCAGCTCGAGCATTTTGCAGGAAGAGTCCTTCTTCTGTTTGCGGGCTTCCTTTTACTCATAGTCGCTATAAGCATACTTACGACCAGATATCACATAGTAATGCCCATAATGAGCATGACGGCATTTGCAAATGACCTGGCAGACAGTGCGGACGGAACAAACAAAGAGAGCCTTGAAAAGATCGAGGAGCTCGACATACATACAAATGATGAGGTCGAACAGCTCTACAGAGCTTTCTGCAAGCTTACCGGAGATACGCTCGAGCAGCTTAACGATAACAAGAACAAGACCGAAGCGATAGCCAAGATGCAGAACGTTCTTATCATCACAATGGCGGACATGGTCGAGAGCAGAGACTCGGATACAGGCGCTCATGTCGCAAAGACCGCCGCATATGTGAGGATCATTCTGCAGGGACTTAAGAGAAACGGCTACTATGCTGAAAAGATCACCGACAAATATATGAGAGACGTTGAGATGAGTGCTCCCCTTCATGATGTTGGAAAGATCAATATACCAGATGCGATACTAAACAAGCCGGGAAAGCTGACTGATGATGAATACGAGATAATGAAAAACCATACGATAGCAGGCAGGAAGATAATGGAGAATGCCATAAGCTCTATGGAGGGAGACAATTATCTTAAGGAAGCCAGAAACATGGCCGCATATCATCATGAAAGATGGGACGGAAAAGGATATCCGGAAGGACTTCACGGAGAAGTCATTCCGCTTTCTGCACGTATAATGGCAGTCGCAGATGTATTTGATGCTCTTTCTTCGGCAAGAGTATACAAGCCGGCATTCCCGTTTGAAAAAGCGATGCAGATAATAAAGGACGGTTCGGGTACACAGTTTGATCCGAAGTGTGTGGAAGTATTTGTGGAATCGTCTGCAGAAGTAAGGAAAGTACTTAAGAGGTATCAGGAGATACAATGATAGGAAAACGCTTTAAAAACTTAACAGCGATGCTTTGTCTCATCCTTGCCTTTTTAGCAGGCTTTAGTGCATATGCAGCTCAGACTGATGAAAACGAGACTGAGGAAAGTGCAAAAAAGCATATGATAGGAGGAGGCTATGCCGCAACAGAGCAGATAAAGGGGGCATATTTTCTGCCTGTTCTTTATGATGCTTCAAACGGACTGCCCACTTCAGAAGCCAACTGTGTCCTTGCTACCCGTGACGGATATATCTGGATAGGCGGAAACAGCGGTGTAGTAAGATATGACGGCATAAACTTTGAAAAGCTTCCTGTAAATGACGGCCTTACAAGCGCAAGATATATGTTTGAGGACAGCTCAGGAAGGATCTGGGTTGCAACAAACGAAAGCGGCGTTGTCGTGATAGACGGCACAGACCGCATAAGATATACCAAAAACGAAGGCCTCTCATCGGATTCGATAAGCGCGTTTGCCGAGGATTCAAGAGGCAACGTATTCATAGGTTCAACAGCAGGCATAAACTATGTCGATGCAAGGATGAACCTGCACAGGATCGACGATGAAAGGATAAACAGCGAGAGGATACTCAGACTCGCCTCAGATTCCAACAGGACGGTATACGGACATACAGGAAACGGCGAGGTATTCACCATTTCCGTAAACGGCATCGGAGATTACAGGTCAAAGTCCGATACTACCATGGAAAAGATCACAACGATCCTTCCTGACCCCGAAAATCCCGGAATGCTGTATTTCGGTACGAGCAAGGATTATGTATATTACGGGAAGCTCTCGGATTCATACAGTCACATGAAGAGGATCGATATAAAGCCGGCCGCAAATATCCACTGGATGGATTTTGCCTGTACCAGGCTGTGGGTAGCATCGACTCATATCACGGGATATGTCAACGATCATGATGTTTTCGTCGCATTTGAGTCAACTCCCATAAAGGATCAGTATGAGATGATAACATCGGATCTTCAGGGAAACATGTGGTTTGCCTCATCAAGATACGGTGTGATGAAGTTTGCTGCCGACAATTTCCTTGATATAACGGGAGCTGCCGGAATAGAGCCTGTTGTCGTAAATGCCACATGCAAGAGAGGCACATATCTCTATGCGGGAACGGATAACGGTCTTAAGGTCATCGATCAGAACTATCATGAGAAATTCAACGGATTAACCGAACATTTCAAGAATGCGAGGATCCGCTGCATCATGAACGACTCGAGAACCCATACATGGTTTTCAACATATTCAAGCTCTCTGGGACTGGTGCGTCTTGATATGGGCGGAGCGCTTACGGATTATACTGTAAAAGACGGTCTTCCGAGCAATGACATACGCTGCACATATGAGATGAGCGATGAAAGGATCATTGTAGGAACCGATGAAGGTGTTGCCATCTTAAAGGATGACAGAGTAGTCAAGAGCTACACAAAAAGGGACGGACTTAAAAACCCTGTGATCTTAACCGTTTCAGAAGGCTTTGGAGGAGAGATATATGCCGGTACGGACGGCGACGGCGTATATATCATTGACGATGATAAGATAGAAAGACTCGGTACTGAAGACGGCCTTGGCAGCGATGTAATAATGCGTATAAAACGCGATGAAAAAAGAAATGTGCTCTGGGTGATCACATCAAATTCGGTTGAATATATAAAGGACGGAAAGATAATACCTCTGACCACATTCCCGTATAACAACAACTTTGACGTTATATTCGGAGAGGATGAGTTCTTATGGTTTTTATCTTCATGCGGCATATTCATTGTTGAAGCCGATGAAGCCATAAATGATGATATAACAAACTATAAGCTCTGCAATCATACAAACGGACTTACGAGCATTCCCATATCACACTGCTACAGCAGTGTTGATAACAAAGGAAACCTCTATGTTGCGGGTCAGACAGGAGTTTCGGTAGTAAATACATCCGCGATGTATGATTTCTCGGGCAGAACGATACTCGGTGTGAGAAGCATCTACTGTGACGGAACAGAGATAGGAGCGGATGAATCGGGCAGATATGTTCTTCCGGCTGGAAGCAGACGTATCCAGATAAATCCTGCGATCCTTGATTATACGATCTCGGATCCTCTTGTAAAGATGTATCTTGAAGGAAACGATGATGAAGGCATAACAGCAAACCAGAGCAGGATCACTCCTCTTGAATATACAGGATTAAGATACGGAAACTATACACTGCATATACAGATACTAGACAACAGAAGCCATGAGGTGCTGTCAGAGAAGCGCTTCAGTGTAGTAAAAGAGCCGACATTCTTTGAAAGGCTCGCAGTCAGACTGTTCTTCATGCTTCTTGCTCTT
>JAGCXJ010000093.1 GCA_017961385.1 Lachnospiraceae bacterium | reverse complement strand
TGAGGAGGTTCATTGTTCTCTTCAGATTCAGGTGTATAAGGTTTAACTTCTGATGATATATCTGTTGTATTGTCAAAAGGTTTTTCTTCCTCAACGTAAGGGTTAGGCCCCGGATTAGATTCAAGTTGATTTATTACTTTTTCATCATCACTCACCTCTCCACCATGATTATTCTCAACAACATTGTCCCCTGTTATTGTTACTTTTCCTGATGCCCAGTTATCTACAACATTGGATTCAGTTACATTTCCATAATTGTTCGTAACCTCGGAAGCTCCTTCTACAGTTCCATAGTTGTTGTTCACTTCTCCACCTGTAACACTGCCGTCTTTGTAATTGGTTCCTACGGTTCCATCACTGTTATTGAGCACTTCTCCATAATTTTTCTCAATCGTATTTGTATTATATTCAACTTTTGCACCTGCAGCGTTCTCTACAATAGTTCCATTATTCTCATGAATGGTTCCGGTATTAACAGCAAGTTTATCCTCTGCTGTAAGATTTCTATTATGCTCCGCATCTTCCGGAACCTGATCAGTAGTTTCATAATCAACTGCATACACTCCCATAGGTGCAATCATTGTTCCTGTTACCGATGACATCATCATCATCGCTGACATAATGCATACCATACATCTTTTTGAAATGTTACCTCTTCTTCTCATTTTTTATTTATCCTCCGTATCCTATTTTGATAGGTCATTTTCCTTAGTCTTCAGGATCTTTCTTTTCATTCTGATATTTCCTGCATATGATCGCTACTGCTATCCCTGTGATAAAGGCGATCACTGCTACCAGGATGTATCCACCCGTTGATTGATTTAAAAGAAACGATCCGTAAAGAGTCATTGTATCATATATCCGATTTCCTGCCGGTATCGACAGGATGATAACTGATGCGCATATGGCGATAAGTACTGCCGAAGCGATAAGGATCGCATCTCTTTTCCTTCTTCGATCACGAGCTATCCTTTTAGAGCGTCTTATTATCTCACTAAGTGCTTCATCTTCACTGTATCTCATTTAGGATCTACCTCCCGTCCTGCATGTGAGATCTAACTCTTATACTTATTAGTTGCAGTTAGAGGCAAAATTACTCACTTTTTTTTCAAACTTTTTGAAAAAATTTTTTCAGAGTAAATCCCGTGAGTAAAGATTGGCGTTTTTACAGCTTTTTCAAAGTAAATTCCACTTTCCATCTGAGATATATGTTCTTTATTCATTTGGTTGTTTGACTCTTATGAAGATACCTTATCACATATCTGGTTTTTATGCCGATTTTTGCACGAAATGCTAAAATTCGAGCACGAAATGCAGAAAATCGTTGTTATGTAAACCTTTTTTGATGATATTACTTACATAAGCCTCGGATGTAGAGCGAGATTATCGTTTCGTTCAGGATACAGATATGACATTCTCATCGACCTTTAAATATATGAGATAACATCACCGGACTTTTGATCGATCCTTGCAGCTGATCATGATATCTCCTTGATCAAAAGCTTCTTTATCTTGTCTTTCATATCCTCTTTTGCCGATTCATCAAAATGTATGTATACCTTATATACCATTCCCTCTATTTCCTTGCAGAGAGCAATGTTTTTTGCTAAATTATCATTTTCTTTCATATATTTCCTCCATAATAAAGAAACAGGCTGTCATGCAGCGACAGCCGGTCTTTTTTCTATCATTTCCTTTATAATAACACTGTATTTTCTCATTTTCTTTTTAATAATTGCCCGTCAAGGACAACCTCATATTTTAAAAAAAGGCGCGATACAGGCGTGTCTCAGGCATATAAAAAGCGGTGCAAAGCCTCTATTTTAGAGCATTCAGGCACATAGGCACGTGATTTTTTATTTATATATTTTTTTAATAATATACCCATGGGGAAAGAACTTACAAAAGTGGTGCCTACACGTCCAGTCTCATCTGTTTGAAAGGACAGCCCTCCAGTTTCTGCACTGAATACACTCCCATATATCCTCGGGCTGTCTTTCCGTTAAGTGATACGTTCTTAAAATATGTGAGTCCGAGCTTTGCTGCCCTTGCTCTTACTTCCTTTGAAAAGGAGTTCTCGCTTCTTATCTTTACCAGGTTATCCTCACCCCACTGTCTGTATGCATCATACAGATCCTTTGTCGTACACTTTGCTCCTTCCTGAAAGGCTATGTATCCGGATGATTCAAAGAAATCCATGATGCTGTCTTCTTCTCTCCTCATCTCCTGCTGGTTTAGTTTTGTCCTTTCGCTTATGGTAAAGTGAAAGCCGTTGTCTGACAGTCTCTTTAATCCTTCAAGGCACCACAGTGCGATTCCTTCCGTCTCTTGAGATAGCTTCTTTGACAGTTCCCTGTCATCCACCCTGTCATCAGGCTTTTCCTTTACCTTTAAGACTATCTGTCTTCTGTAAAAGCCTTCCGACTTATCATACAGAGAGCTCAAGGCTCCGTTTCCGAATACCATGATCCTTACATTCAGATATCCCTGGTAGCTCTGCTTGCCCTTCCTTTCAAGATCCATCTTGTCTTCCATTGTGACTATCGCTTTTAGCATTCCGGTATCTGCGAGAGCTTCCATCTTTGAATCATCATCTATCATCAGCAGCTTGCCTTCCTGATCTGCCGGGCTGAACTTGCATGTAGACAGCTTTGTTATAGAGCAGATATTCATGTTGTCGCCAAGAAGGTTCCTGCAGACAAATCCCACCCTTGATTTTCCTTCTCCTCCGCTGCCGATAAGCATCAGCATGGACTGTGCTTTTGTTGTCGGGATGAACACATATCCCATGAACTCCTGAAGTGTCACTATGTCTTCCTCATATAGAAGATCATTTAGAAATGACAGCCACACTCCCGGTTCTTTGGCATCCGGGTTGTAATCTATTGGGAGTCTGTTTGAACAGAACTCCTTTTCAGGTATAAAACCTCCCTCTATGAAATATGTCCCGTTATTAAAGTGGACCCTGTCTGTGTGCTTTGGCATTGAATCACACAATGCTTCATATTTGAGCTCGTCTATTATCTGGTTGCTCTTTCTTACCAGGCCCGACTTAAGATATGGCTTTAATGTCTCGATTATCTCCTTTGCCAGCTTCTCATCACGCATGAAACCGTTGATGTCATAGAACACGCCTCCTACATATCTGATAGGATGCTGCCTTTTGAACCATGCGCATTACTCCACTTCGTTGATCCTGT
>JAGCXJ010000092.1 GCA_017961385.1 Lachnospiraceae bacterium | reverse complement strand
TAAGGAGAAAGAAGATATCAGATTCTCAGATGAGTATCTGGTCGGATTTGATTACGGCGGAAGCAGCTGGGGAGAATTCTATGAATGCATAAGCGCCAGAGTCATCATATGTACAAATAAGGATGTTTTGATCTATATGCCTACATATGAAAGTGTTCATACAAACTCGCCGCAACTTGAACTGGTAGACACCCTGACGCTGACCGATGAGCAGTATGAGAATATTGAAAGAGGGCTGAACAGAAAAAAGCTCTATAGACTCATGATCAGATCTGATAATGGCGTTCTTGACGGATCCTCTACTTATCTGTACCTTTATGATAAGAATGAAGAAGTGCTCAAAGCGTGCGGCGGATATGAACCAAAGAATAAGCGATTCTGGGAGATGTATAGAACCATCATCGACAATATACCTGCTGAAGAGATCATGAGTATAAGGGATGAAAGCATCGAAAGACTTAAAAACTTTGGCAATTCGCCTTCTGACGGGGATGATACGGATGAAAAGGAGGCAAAATACAACCTTAACGATCTTGAAGAGATCTTTACTGAAAGCTACAAGCCTCCGTTTCACTGCGATATGGATCACATAGATGAAGACGGCAACTATGTCTTTCATCTGTATGAGGTCGTTGATAACGGTGATGAACAGCATACTGCAACAGTTGAATGGTATACTGTAAATCCTTATACGGGTGATGTAAGAACTTTTTTTGATGATTATTTTAATGTAGAAGATATACTGACAGGAAAGGTTACTCTGCCGGGACTTGGCGAGTAGGATCTTTTTTAGGATCTGATCATGAGATCAGAATAATTAAAGATACGATCAAAAAGGATAAGAGAATGATAAAGAAAACAACAGCTCTGATCATAGCGGCAACGGCGATCTTAGTCGCTGTCATAGTGATCGCTGCTATTTGGCCCTCGGATAACAGAAAAAACAGCTACAGCTCACCGAACAAAACAAACTCAGTGACAGTAAGCTACGATTTTGCGAGCAGACCTTCTGTGATATATAAGGGTAAAACAATATGGGAGTATCCGGGAAGAGGGTTTAATGAAGAGGTGTTCTTTGATGTCTTATGGCAGTCTGAGGATACGTTCATATTAAGATATGATGATGAGAGTCATAGCGGAAAGTATGCAGAAGAATATCTTATAACGCTTGAATGATATACAGATGAGGAAATGAAATGGATCTAAGTAACGTATATTTTGTTATAGGGAGTGCTTACGCCGGCAAATCAACTCTTGTTTCAAATCTGGCAAAGAAGCATGACGCAATAGAGCTTAATGAGAATTATCATAACGAGAAGCTGTCTGAGCTTGACAGTAAGGAGTTTCCCAATCTCACATATACCAGGGATCTTAAGGACTGGCATGATTTCATCCGCAGGACACCTGATGAGTATGTAACATGGATAAACAATGTCAAGAAGGAATGCGAGACAGTTGAACTAGATATTCTAAAAGAACTTCTTAGAGATCCCAAAGTAAAGGGTAAAAAGATATTTGTGGATACAAATATAAGCATAGAAACGCTTCACAGCATATCTGCTGAAGATCATGTGATAGTTATGCTGTCTGATCCGCAGATATCCGTAAGCCGTTTCTTTGATCGTCCAGACCCGGAAAAGCAGTTTCTGTATAAGCTAATGCTGGAGGAAGAAAACCCTCAGGCTGCCCTTGATAATTACAGAAAGATACTGACAAGGATAAACTCAAAGGAAAACTACGACAAGCTTGAAAACAGCGGTTTTAAAGTTATATACAGAGACGAAAACAGTAGTGAAGAGGAAACGTTAAAACTGGCCGAAGAGATATTCGGAATTTAACTCCGCAAATATTCAAATGAGTGTTATAATGTTTATGGAATAATCATTTTGAATCTAAAGGAGATGGAGCTATGATACTTACTACAGGACATGATTTGGAAGGATATGTAATAACCGAGTATATCGATGTGATCTTTGATGAGTTATTAGTCGGAATCGGATTCAAAAAAGGATTAACGTCGACGATCGACAATGTTATTTCCTCCTTCACAGGAACAGAAGCAACCGAGATGATCGAGCGACTTAACATGATCAAAGCTGCTCTGAAGCATCGTGTAATAAGAAAGGCGGACAACCTGGGAGCAAATGCGATCATAGGTGTCAGCTTTGAAAGCAGCAGACTCGGTGAATTATTAATGGTTTCCATGACGGGAACGGCTGTCAAGATAGAAAGACTTGCTGATTACAACCCCGAAACTATTGAGAATAATCAGAGAATGATCGAGGAAGAGGAAAAGAGAAACGAACGTCTCAGACAGGTTGAGGAACAGCGCAAGTTAAGCGAACAGAGAAGAGTTGAAAAGCAGAGAAAGGACGATGAGTTCTTTGCATCATTCGGAATAACCGAAGAACTGTCTTCTACAGAGAGAAGCCTGTTTAAGACAATCTACAGGAACGAGTCTATAGATATAGCAGGCATTAGCCGACTGATCCCCAGAAATATGTCTCAGAACGAAGTCATCGACGCATTAAAGCGCCTGGAGGAAATAGGTGCTATAGTAGTAGAGGATGAATACTATAAGATCAAAGAAGAGGATGAAGAAGAACAATAATCCTTCAGGGTCAAAAGCATATGATTTACTTTACCGGTTGAGAGATCAGCCGGTAATTTTTTTTGAATAATAGGATTTTTCTTTTTACGACCATCGCTTCATGTTAGAATAAAATAAACATGTAAGAGAAAGGGCTCAGAAAAATGGATTATCTTATCAGGATGGCAACTAAAGAAGATGAAAACAGCATACGCTGCCTGTTCATTGAAATGCTAAGGACAATATACCATACCGATGATGTTAAAGGATACGAGGACGGTTATCTTGACAGATACTTTAATGATGGTGAAGACAGGATATATGTAGCTGATGATGGCAGGGTGATAGCATTTCTTTCCATAGAAGTCCATCATGAGGACAGAGATTACATATATCTTGATGACCTTTCTGTGACAGAGGAATGCAGAAATAAGGCGATAGGGACCAAACTGATAAGGAAAGCGGAATCTTATGCAGGAGAAATAAAAATCCCTGCAGTATTGTTCCATGTAGAAAAAACGAACACTGATGCGCTGAGGCTTTATGAAAGACTTGGATATCAGATATTTCAAGATGAAGATAGCAGATTTCTTTTAAAGAAAGACATGTGATCTTTCAGATAAGACAAACGACTAAACGGGGTATAAACAGAGAAAGCAAAGATTTGAGGAGGTAAAAATGGCAGAAACTAATTGGGGTGAAAACAAGAAACTCGGGTTTGGTCTTATGAGACTTCCACGCATTGATGGCAGTGATGTCATAGACGTGGAACAGACAAAGCAGATGGTGGATCTGTTCATGGAAGCGGGCTGTACGTATTTTGACACTGCCTGGATCTATCCCGGAAGTGAGGAAGCAATGCGCCAGGCTCTTGTAGAGAGATATCCGAGAGAGAGCTATACGATCGCAACAAAGAATGCGGCATGGGCAGGATGCAAGACAAGAGAAGATGCAATAGAGCAGTTTGAAACATCATTGCGACGTACGAATGCCGGATATTTTGATTATTATCTGTTACATAATCTTGGACAGAACAGGACAAATGTGTTTGATGAATTTGACCTGTGGAATTTTGCATTTGAAATGAAAAATAAGGGCAAGATCCGTCATGTGGGATTCTCATTCCATTCAACTGCTGAAGAGCTTGAAAAGATCTTAAGCGCACATCCTGAGGCTGAATTTGTCCAGCTGCAGATAAACTATGCCGACTGGGAAAACAATGATGTTCAGTCGCGCAAGGTATACGAAGTTGCAAGAGCTCACGGCAAGAAAGTAGTCATAATGGAACCTGTAAAGGGAGGGCTTTTGGCTGATCCGCCAAAGAGCGTCAAGGATCTTTTAAGTGAAGCAAATCCAGATGCTTCCTATGCATCATGGGCGATCCGTTTTGCAGCCAGCCTTGACGGGGTCATGGCAGTACTCTCAGGAATGAGCAATGTGGATCAGATGAAGGATAACCTTTCATACATGGAGGATTTTAAGCCGCTCGACGAAGCTGAACAGGCTGTGATAAAGAAGGCCAGAGAAGCGATCGAGGCTATCCCTATCGTGCCGTGTACAAGCTGTGATTACTGCGCAAAGGTATGCCCTATGAATATAGGTATTTCAGGTACCTTCAAGTGCCTAAACATTATAAAGCTTTATGACAATGTCAAGCGGGCTCTTCATGAGGAGGTATTCTGCGTGAAAAATCCCGGAAAGAAGCGTGCTAATGAATGCATAGGCTGCGGAGCATGTGAAGCAGCCTGTCCCCAGCATATCAAGATACGTGATACGCTAAGTGAAGCTGCAAGGCTTATGAATATGACCTGAATGAACAGTAATCAGATGATCGTCTGATCATATACGGAGATGAATATGAGACATTTTCATAACTATAAGATTTCAGTATACATGGTTGCTCAGAGCATTGAGCAGATGGATATGGAAACTCTTAAGAGGCAGTATGATTTTATCGAGAAGTATGTGGGCATCGACAAGGTATATCTCGAGCCTTACAGGGGAGATGCGTGGGTATCAAAAGAAAAGATCAGAGAGATCGCTGCGTTTTTTAAGGAAAAAGATGTTGAAGTGGCAGGCGGTATGACGACTCTGACACCGGATCTGAAAAAGTCTGATGAAGATAAGCAGAGACTTTTCGGGACTTTCTGCTATTCAGATGATAAGATGCGTGAAAGGTTAAAGAGTGTTTCCGAGTACTGCAGCGAATTGTTTGATGAGATCATACTGGATGATTTCTATTTCACAAACTGTTCCTGTGATGAGTGTATAAAGGCAAAAGGCAGCAGGTCCTGGTCACAGTTTAGAAGAGAGCTGATGAAGGAAGTTTCACAAAATCTGGTTGTCGGACCGGCAAAGAAGGTAAATCCTGATGTCAAGATGATCATCAAGTTTCCCAACTGGCGTGAATCATATCATGCAACCGGGTATGTGCCGGATATTGAGAAGGATATCTTTGACAGGGTTTATACAGGATCGGAAACCAGATCGGGGGCATACCATGATCAGCATCTGCCGGCTTATTTAAGCTACAGTATAGTGCGATGGATGGATGAGGCATCCGATCACAGAAACCAGGGTACCTGGTTTGATACATATCAGTGCTGGCCGATCGATACATATCTCGAACAGGGATATCTGTCTGCTTTTTCGAAGCCGGAAGAGATCTCGCTTTTCATGTGGACGGATCTGTTTGAAAACAAGCTGGTAACACCCCTGGGACTTCAGCTTAAAAGGATAGATGAAATACTCGATCATGCAGGCAGACCAGTCGGGGTTCCCGTTTACATCCCTTACTCGTCGCAAGGCGAAAACCATGTCGAGGATTATATGGGGATGCAGGGATTTGCACTCATTCCGACACCGCATTTTCCAAATGACGGAAAAGTTGTTTTGACTGAAAGCTCGCTGACTGATAAGGATATTTTAAAAAAGATGAAAGGATTGCTGCAAAAAGGCGGGGAGGTTTTTGTCACACCGGGATTTGCAAAAAATGCAGGTGAGGAGTTTGGCGACATCAGCAGTGCATCCTTTACAGGAAGAAAGATTCTGGTAAACAGATATTTTAAGACCGATGATGCTGCAGGATTTATGGATGATGAGACACCTGTTGCATTCGAGGATATCCAGCATTCCAACAATATGTCATGGTCACTTCTAAACGGAGGAAACGGCAAGTATCATACATCGCTGTTTTTAAAGGATACATACTCAAAGGGACGCATGTATCTGATAAATATACCGGAGAATCCTTCAGATCTTTCAAATATCCCGACAGATGCTCTGGACACCGTAAAGGCGGTACTAAACTATAACGGTGTTTATGTATCGGCAAGAAATGTATCTGTTTTTCACTATGACAATGATGTTTTCATCCTGTATGTACACGTAACAGACAGAGCACATCCTATACATGCTCAGATTCACATTCCGGATGAAAATGCAAAACTGTTTGAACTGTCCGGCCAAAACGAGATAAAGCTTTCAAGGCGTGAATTTAAATTTCATTTTGAAATTGTCAGGGAACTAGCTGGAGATGTCATCCTTGAACCGGGAGAGTTCTATGCCTACATTATCAAAAAACAGGATAAGGAATCAGAGAACAAAACAGAAAATGACAATAAAATAGGTGATGCATCAGATAAGGAATTTGACTGGAGAAAAACATGCTGATCATCCAGGCAATAATGTATTTCAATGCAAAAGGAGCTTTAGTTATATGACTTAAAGCTCCTTTTTGATCGATATGTGAAACTGGTCACTGAATGATAAAAACGGTGATTTCTATATTTCGATTACCGTATATGTGTCTCGGGTCTTTTTGGATTCATACAGCGCATTATCCGCGGTAGTGATCATGTTGCTGACAAGCTCTGTTCCGAACGCTGCGCCAAAGCTCATAGAGATACTGTGATTTTTATAGTTATCGATCTTAATCTTCTTTAATTCCGATTTAAACAACGAGAGCTTATTCTCTAAGCTTTCCTTGGTGATATCAAAGAATACCATCATGAATTCGTCTCCGCCGTATCTTATGACTACGTCGTCTTTTCTTACAGACTGCTCCAGTATCTGCGCGACTTTCTTGATCACTTCATCACCGCACTGGTGGCCGGCAGTGTCATTGATCTCCTTGAATCTATCAATGTCAGACATGACCACAGCTTTGCACGGTTCAAAGATGAGCTTTTCATCAAGGAATTTTCTGTTGCGTATCTGTGAAAGAGAATCTATATAGATCTCTGTTTCAAATTCGGAAATCTTTTTTTGCTGAGCTAGACTCTGCAGCTTGGCATCCGTAGTATCCTGACAGCCGTATACGATGTGTGCAAGACTTCCGTCTTCATTGCGATCTCCGACCATGAAGATACCCTCGAACCATCTGTGTGCGCTTTCACTGTAAAACTCCATGCTGGTCGTTCCGTGCTCATTAACGGCGGCAATGATCTTATCCTTATCCAGCCATTCGTACAAGCTCATCCTAAAGCTTTCAGCAACTGATGAAGCAACATTGTTTCTGAGAAACTGCATAGCATCAGGATCCTTAGGAACCATCTCAACATATTCATTGGTACTGATCATTCGGTAACTCATATCGCTTACATCAATAAACATGGAGAAATTGAAGACCTTGCCGATAGCCTCGATGATCTTTATATACTCTTCAAGTTCCTGCTGTGCAGTAATATCGCGATAGCATCCCATATAGATCTCCAAAGATCCGTCATCCGGACGCCTGATGAATCTCCCGGCTCCGGTAACCCAGATGATGCTGCCGTCTTTTTTCTGCATACGGTAGGTGGCATGAGTGATATCGGGCAGATCACGATGAATCCGAACCGAATCCCAGAAAAGCTTAACTATGGCGTCACGTTCTTCCGGTACAAGAGTCTTTACCCAGCTGTCAAACTCATTGGGCAGGTCTTTTAGTCCGTCATAGCCGAGCATCTGTCTTGTCTCATCGTTGAATTCAAAACTTGTCAGATTTTCATGCCTATCAAAAGTACAGAAATACATACCTGCTTTCAGTCCTTTTGCAAACATATCCTCTCTGTATCTGGCTATCCGATATTTGCTGTTTGCTTCTTCGATCCTTTGGTTGCACTCTTTTATAAGTTCGTGCATTGATTCAGGGTAGGCGGATATGTCAAATAAGGGCGTTTCATCATCAACAGCCATGCTGGCCTCAGCGGCAAACTGACCTACTCCGTTATCTATGCTGTCCGCAACTGATTTTTTATCCATAAGCACTCCTTCAATAAAAGAACCATATATGTATATTTTAACAAAATTATGGAAATATGAAAGTGAAAAGGCGACTGAATTATCTATATAAATCCGTGATGCTTAGATTCATTAGACTCTTAAAAGGCTTGAAGCTTTGCAAATATAAAGCGTCATTTTTTATACGCGCGCCATGGTGGTTTACATAACGCAAGAAAACTGCTAAATGACCCATATGGTCAAAATACCTTTTGGAGTTATTTTATAAGAAGATCTCAGATTTTATTCAACACTCACAAATTCTAAAAAAGCGCGTGATACTGATGATCGTAGCATATGACACATGTGTCAGGCGCATGAATATTACACATTGCCTGTGCAGCTTCGATAAAATCCGAATTCTTTTTTGTTTATATGTGAAAAAAGCGGACAACCGAAGACGTTTCATGCTAAGATATGTCTGTGTCTACTGCAATTTTTTTGTAGATCTTTATCATTAAACAAAAAGGGCATAAAAAAATGATATCAGCTAACTATCATACACATACAATCAGATGCAAGCATGCTGTGGGAGAGGAACGTGAATATATAGAAGCGGCCATTTCGGAAGGATTTAAAATCCTTGGATTTTCGGATCATACTCCCCAGCCTTATCCTGAAGGATTTATATCAGGTATCAGAATGGACATGACACAGTTGCAGGACTATACCGATACTCTTGTTAAACTGCGTGATGAATACAAGGATCAGATACAGATCCTTATAGGATACGAGGTTGAATATACAAGAAAGTATTTTGAACCGCTTATAAAGGAATTAAAGAAATATCCGCTCGATTTTATTATTCAGGGGCAGCACTATGTCGAGGATGAGGTTGAAGGCTTCTATGTGGGTTCTGAGACAGACAGCGAAGAGAAGCTTAAAGCTTATGTTGATTTTACGATCGAAGGTATGAAGACTGGACTTTTTACATATCTCGCGCATCCGGATCTGATCAACTTTACCGGAACGGATGAGGTTTATTATCGACATATGAGAAGACTTGTTGAGGCATCCATAGATTTAGATATTCCTCTTGAGGTAAATATATACGGCTTTGTAGATGGACGGTGGTATCCGTGTGACAGGTTTTTTAAAATGGCTGTCGAATACAATCCCAGATTTGTGATCGGATGTGATGCGCATACCCCGAAAATAGTCCGCCAGCCGGAGCATATCGAGGGATTCTCAGACTTCCTAGAAAGAAACGGGATCAAGTATGGCGATAATACAGTAGATATAGTAGAAGTCTGACGTCATATAAACAATAACCAGATTTTGAGGGAGTGGAAAAGTACATGTTATTTAAGGAAATATCTATTCAGGATAAGCTTGGCAGAACTGTAGTTTTAAGAAATGCCAGACCGGAAGACTCTGAAGATCTTATAAAGTATTTGAAGAAGACATGCGGCGAGACTCCTTATCTGATCAGAGAGCCTGATGAGATCACGATCACGGAAGAAAAGGAAAAGCAGTTTATTCAGGCTAAGATAGATGATGAACGTGAGCTCTTGCTTGTTGCATTTATTGATGGGAAGCATGTAGGCAACTGTTCTCTAATGAGCATTGCTCCATACAGGAGGTACAGTCACAGATGCGATATTGCAATTGCATTATACAAAGAATACTGCGGATGCGGTATAGGAAAGGCTATGCTGCAGACTGTTTTAAATGTTGCCAAAAGTGTGGGCTACGAGCAGGCAGAACTTGAAGTAATGGCAGAGAACAAGGACGCTATTGCGATGTATGAAAAACTGGGATTTAAGAAGTTTGGAACATTCCCGGACAACATGAAATATGCAGATGAGTCCTATATGGATGCATACTGGATGATGAAGAAGCTATGAAGGTAGCAAAGAAAAAGAATTTTAAACGGATTCTGGTATACATCAGAACAGTTAGAAAGAATACGGGAGGCATGATATGGCAATCGATAAAGCAGAATGGCAGTACGATTCAGCAATGAAAGAGTATTGTGATATAACCGATAAACAGCAGGGAGAGTTAACTTCAGATGATGAGAATACTATCTGGGAATATGCAGGCAATCACATTGCTTTCTTTATAACCTGGTTGATCAGGCATGATCTGATCGGAGATCTTCACCATGAAGACGCTGAAGAGGAAACAGACCTCGAGGAAGTTAAAGAACAGAAGAAAACAGGAATGTTCATTCTCGGTAAATACTGCGATATGGTATTGACCGATGAGGATATATCAGAAGTTGCACTGGAATTTGTAGAAGAATACTACGAAAAGCAGTACCTGAACGATTTTGGTACTGTTATGGACGGGAAGATTTTGTGTGTAGGTTTTTCATGGGATGATTACTTAAAGGTCGAGCCTTTTATAGATGCAGCATACAAGAAATATAAAGAATGATTAAATCCTAAGCATAGATTGTAATACAGGTAAAATAGTCTCATGGGATACGAGTGGATATCTCAAAGAGGATTTTGACTGTTTTGATGACTATCTGTTAAGCCAGATGAGGGATGCGATAGAGAATTTATAGAACAGATATGTAGTAAAATTATATGTGCATCGTATTGTACGGTTAAAATAATTCTAAAAGATTGAACGACATCTAGGATAGTAACCTAACAAATGGATGGATGGTTTAACTTGGTAGTGAATTTCTTAACAATTAAGAAAAATGAGCAATAGGGAGGCATAAAAAATGTCTCTCTATTAGTTTGTGTTATAATACCATTGTAGCGTTATCTCATCAGCAATACGAACTAAATCCCCTGACAAATGGATGGATATTTCATATTTGAACGTGTTTTGGCTGATTGTATTGACGTGTAATTATATAATAATTATAATATAATTATGAATGAGATGAAATTTGAGTGGGATTTGAATAAAGCACTTACAAATGTTAAGAAGCATGGTGTTTCATTTGAGGAGGCATCCACCGTTTTTGATGATGAAAATGCAATCCTTTTTGACGATCCAGATCATTCTGAATCCGAAGAACGTTTCATGCTTCTTGGGTTGAGTATAGAAGCAAACATGCTCATCGTTTGTCACTGTGTAAGGAAAGAAGGTTCAATAATAAGAATAATATCAGCAAGAAGGGCAACCAAGTCAGAAACAAAGCAATATATAGATATTGTGAAAGGATGGTGAAAGTTATGAGAGAAGAATATGATATCAAAGCTTTAAATCCACGCAAGAATCCGTATGTAGGAAAAACTAAGCAACAGGTTACTATGAATATGAATACGAGTACTGTCGAGTATTTTAAGGCAATGTCTTCTGAATCAGGTATACCATATCAGACATTG
>JAGCXJ010000091.1 GCA_017961385.1 Lachnospiraceae bacterium | reverse complement strand
CTATGAAGGCCTGTATGCAACAGTAGAAGATGCAAGGATAGAAAAATATCACAGTGTTTATGACTGGCAGCATTATGATTTCTATGAGGCATACTGCTATTATATATATGCGAAAGAACATTGCGAAACGATCGATAAACAGGGATGGACCGAAAACAGAGGAGGTCTTTTGGTATATGAATGTCTGGTCTGTATCTTTGAGATAGGTGACGGCAAGCGCGGACTTGATGATGATGAACTTAAGCGTCTTGAGCCGTATTATTCTGAGATAGAGGATATAGTGACAAACAAGCTGATGATCTCAAAAGAGAGCTATGAAGAAGTTAGGAATGCAGTGTGTGATGAATACGGAAATGTAAGCTTGGATGCATGCGATGCTTATGCCAAAGAGCATTTAAGTGAATTCAGATAGATGAGGAGAATACTCTTAAGATGAAATGTGAATTTTGCGGAAACAATCTTGGAATAGAAGATGAGGTATGTCCTGCCTGCGGAAAAGCCAACAGCTTTGCCAAAAAGCATACGAAGGACATGAAGAAATTCAAGACCCGTTATGACTCTACAAGAAATGAGGTCATGGAAAACAGCAGGCGCTTTAATAAGATGACAGTCAGGATAACAACTGTTTCTGTGCTTGTCACTCTTATTACGATCTCTCTGATCCTTCTTGGAAATAATTATGAGATAAAGAGGTTAAGAGAAGAGAGACGGATTGAGAAAAACAAAGCTGAATATACAGCTCAGCTTAACAAGCTCATTGAAGAGAGGGATTATAGCGGCGTTTACATGTACAGCAGTGCAAAAAAACTGTCTTATTCCGATCATATGGATGAATACCAAATAATATGCGAGGTATCGCGTTCATACTGGAACTTTATCGAGTATAGCGAGTATCTGTTCAATGAGGATTCATATATGGATGAAAACGAGGCTATAAGCCGGCTGGCTGATCTGGCTGAGAGCATCCATGGTTACAATAATCCTTCGGAATATGAGAAGGAGCATTACTATAATGAGAAGACTGTAAGTTATATAAACGATCTTTCAGAACATGTTGATGTTCTTATCAAAGGATATTTTCATATAAGTGATGAGGATATGGAGCATTTCTGGGAGATGAGCGAGGGCAGAAGAAAAATGCTGATGGAGGATGGATACAGCAATGAAAAAGAATGAGAATAAAAGATCAGGTGTCTGGTATTACATCGTCATCACGATCATGGTCATAATCTTATGCGCAAATATTGGAGGACTGATCGCATCAACATCGCCTGAGATGTCAGGATACTACAGAGTCAGCTCTCCCGAGGAGCTTTTAAGAAAGATGGACTTTTCGGGATATCAGAGAATGCTCGAGTATAAAAAGATCAATGAGGCTATGGGTGTCACTGCAAGCAGCAACAAGAACTACGTGGTGCCGTATGCGATCTGCGACTATTATGAAAACGCTCTCATGTACAAGGGATATTCGCAGGCCAAGAACGTTAAGGCTGCTCAGTATAAAGAAAAGATGGAAAAGGCTAAAAGCCAGATGGGGGAGTATGCAAGCCTGACAGAGGATATAGATGCTTATCTGAAACTTAAGGATTAGCGAAATGATCGCAGGGGGTGCGGCATGAAGAAAAAGATCGCGGTAATAGCAAACGGCTGGTATAACAGGGGACTGAGCGATATCATGAAGGGTATCACTGCCTATACCGGACAAAGAGGTATCGATGTATTTCTATTTTTGACATATTCGACATTTCGAGAGAGTGTTGAGTACAACGACGGGGAATTTAATATTCACAGACTGCCAAAATATGATGACTATGACGGAGTGATATTCATACCGGATTCATTAAGCTCGCCCAGAGAAGCTGAAAGATTAAGGAGCGAGTTTGTCAAAAACAGAATAAAGGCAGTGAGTATTGGAACCCCGATGGAAGGTGTCAGCTATGTCTCATGCAACAACTATGAGTCCATGTGTGTCATGTGCAGGCATCTGGCGCAAAACCATGATATAAAGAGAGCTGCATTCATAGCGGGACATAAGGATAATGCGGAATCAAACGAGAGATTAAACGGATGCAGGGATACATTTGATAAATATGATATAAGACTTGATGACAGGGATGTATTTTACTGCAACTGGGAGTATGAAGCAGTCGTAAAGGCGGCAAAAAAGATCGCGACTGACAAAAGAGGACTGCCCGATGTGATAGTATGCGCAAACGATGTCGGAGCGATGGCTGTATGCGCCACACTCGAGGATATGGGCTACAGTATTCCAAAAGATGTAAAAGTAACGGGATATGACAATGTATATCTGACAAGAGCATTTTCTCCTTCGATAACTACCATGGCCCAGCCCTATGAAGAGATGGGATACGACAGCGCCCTGGCGATCTATGAGATGAAGGAAAGCGATCAGTGCATAGTAAAGAACAACATTTCAAAGCTGATAATAGGAGAAAGCTGCGGCTGCGCTCATGATGAGGCTGCCGTATCGGCCAGAAAGAAGCTGGCAGCTGAAAACTTCCGTACATCGGAGAACAACATAATCTTTGAAAGGACGAGCATCGATATAGAGAATGCACTCTTTAAGTCAAAGAACTATGAAGACCTTCCTGTAGTCCTGCAGGAATACTTCAGCTCAAATCATGATTATGAAAGAGACGGCTTTGCCATCGTTTTAAAGCATGCCTATGCTCAGAATATCTATTCTGATGATACGGATCTTAAGGAGATGGGATACGGCACATCTATGAAGGTTGTTGTTGCCCTGTCAAAGAATAAGGCATACAGAATAGATGACTTTGAGACGAAGGATCTGATCCCGCAATACAAAAATTCCAAAGGCTCGCATGTATATGTCATAAGTTCTCTTCATAGCAGAAACAACATCTTCGGATATGTGATAATGAAGGATGTCATGGATCATGTCGAGGACAGATCCCTTTATGCCTATATGTCAAGGCTTGGAGAGTCCTTTGAAAAATACAGAAAGATCATGCGTCTTAATCAGGTAAATGCAAGGTTAAGAGAGCTGTCTGTAAAGGATTCTCTGACCGGACTTTATAACCGGTACGGCTATGACAGCGTGATAAAAGAGCGTTATTTGAATGACCATTCAAGAAGTAAAAGGGATGTCATCATATTCATAGATATAAACAGATTAAAGTATATCAATGATACATTCGGACATTTACAGGGTGATATGGCTATAAGGACCATAGGCACGGTCATAAACGAGTGCATACCGAATGAATGGGTGGCGATCAGATACGGCGGAGACGAGTTCTTGATATTCGGAGAATTAAAAGAGGAGCCGAGTGTCGATTATCTGTGCGAGAGACTGACAAGCACCATAGAAAAGCGAGGTGAAGAGCTCAGACTGCCCTACAGGCTGTCTGCCAGCTGCGGACATCTTGTCACGGATCCGTTAAGCGATATGACACTTGAGCAGTATGTAGAAACAGCTGACAAGTACATGTATGAGAATAAAAGACGTTCATACCTTGAGAAGCAACAATGAATTGCTAATAATACGCAATCATGATACAATTTCGTTGTAACAGACAACAATAAATAAAAAGGGGAAAAGAGATGACAAAAGCCGGATACAGATTGATAGGTACGCTTTTAGCACTGGTAGGACTGTTTATGGTATTCAAGGCAGCGCATGTATCAAACTTCGGATTCTACAGATTTGGCAATACGGTAAGCACGGGAGGCATCCTGATCGTTTTATTCATAATCGCAATGATCGCAATGTTTGTAAAACCGTGTGTATTAACAAGAGTCCTGGTGCTGATAGTACTGATGCTTCTGCTCTTGTCGATCCTTTTAGTGATAAATATCTCGTTCTACGGAATAACGCTTGTAGATGTCCTTCTAATGGTGGTACCGCTTGCCATGGGTATCGGCTTCATATTGAAGGGACAGTTCTTTACCGAAGAATAACATTAAGATGGGGTTTACGGGAGTATGGCTTGCCATACTCCTTTTGTAAGGAGAAGGTATGGCATACGAATTGCAGGAAGCAAAAAAACTTGTTATAGAGGCAGGACTTCGTCTCCTGAAAGAGGGACTCATAGTCCGCACATGGGGAAACATAAGCGCAAGGATAAATGACGAACAGTTTGCGATAACACCCAGCGGAAAGGCTTACGAGAGCCTCACGCCCGATGATATCGTTGTTGTCAATATAAAAAAGCTAACGTACGAGGGAGATATAAAACCGTCTTCCGAATGCGGCATACATGCCGATGTATATGCAGCAAGACCTGAAGTGAACTTTGTTGTACACACACATCAGACATATGCATCCGTTGTCAGCATAATGGGGATCGACATCGAGCTTACTGAAGAGGAAAAACAGTTTCTTGGTGACAGGATACCGTGCGCGGCCTACGGCATGTCATCATCACCTGCTCTGAGAAGAAAGGTGAAAAAGGAACTTAAAAGAGCAAAGGACTGCTCGTGCATGCTTCTTAGAAATCACGGCGTGCTATGCATGGGAAAAGATTTTGACAATGCATTCGAGATATCATCAGTGATGGAGCAGGTATGCAAGTTTAAATACGAGAGCATGACAGACTCCTTTGCCAAAACCGAATTGATAAAGAATACGGATACCACATCATCCGATGAGGGAACTGATATCGAAGATGCGCTCGAAGAGGATATCAACAAGGACGGCTATGTTGATTACGGCATCAGTCACATTGAGGGTGATGAGATAACACTGGTACTCGGAGACAATGAATACAGGTTTAAAGCGGGTGATAAGAAGCCTATAGCCAAGGGCCTGTTTAAGAGAAATCTAAACAGGATAGCTCTCATTCATGCCAAGATATACGAGAACAGACAGATCAGCAATATCTATCATGTCACGCTTCCCAATATCGTTGATATAAGCAGGACCTATGAGGGATTTGATCCCTATATAGACGATCAGGCCCAGATAGTCGGAGAGACGATCAGGTGTGTCGGAAAGCCGTCAAAGAAACCGCATTTTGAATCTCCTCTTGCCTTATCAAGAGGATTAAAGGATAACAGCGCTGTACTGATAGGAGGTCAGGGAGCAATCTGTGTGGGATCGGATGAGAGCGATACCGAGGCATGTGCATATGTGCTTGAAAAGGGATGTATGGCAGCAAAGCTGGCCATGTGTGCCGATGCCGTTCCTATAAAGGGACGTATCGCGAAAAAGGAAAGAGAGTTTTACAGAGAGAGCTATTCAAAACTTAAGGGTTGATATTTGAAAGGGAGCAGATGAAAAAGCTAAAGCTCATAGATTACAATTCACCGGTTATCTTAACATTTGCGGGGATATCGCTTGTTGCGCTCATCCTCTCTTATCTGACGCTTGGTTATTCGAACAAGCTTCTGTTTTCCGTATACAGATCTTCACTGGCAAGTCCGCTCACATATGTGAGACTGTTCACCCATGTTCTCGGGCATGCGGATTTTTCGCATTATATTTCAAATATGATGTTCTTTCTTTTGCTGGGACCGGGTATAGAGGAGAAATACGGGAGCAGGAATACGCTAATAATGATTTCTGTCACCGCACTGATAACGGGACTGGTAAATTATATCTTCTTTCCGAGAGAGGCTCTTTTGGGAGCGAGCGGGATAGTTTTCTGCTTCATAATCCTTTCTTCCATGACAGATATAAAGAACGGAAAGATACCGCTGACGCTAATAATCGTATGCGTGCTATATATCGGTCAGGAGATCATAAATGCCGTGTTTGTAAATGATAACGTGTCACAGCTGACTCATATCATAGGCGGCGGATGCGGCTGTGCGCTTGGATACAGGATGGGAAAGAAAAAATAGGAGATAAAAATGTTAGAGCTTAAAAACATATCCTATGTCGTAGAGGATGAAAAAGAGATAATAAAGGATGTCAGTCTTAGCATTTCTGAAGGATTCATTGCTATCACCGGACCAAACGGCGGCGGAAAATCGACTCTTGCTAAGATAATAGCGGGGATAATCAAGCCGACATCAGGTCAGATACTATTTGACGGTCAGGATATAACAGATATGTCTGTCACTGACAGGGCAAAGCTCGGTATAAGCTATGCATTCCAGACACCCGTTAAGTTTAAGGGTATAACAGTAAAGGATCTTTTATCACTTGCTGCCGGAAAGAATACTACTGTTGCAGAATCCTGCAACATCCTTTCCGAGGTAGGACTGTGTGCAAGAGACTATATAAACAGAGAGGTCAATGCATCGCTTTCTGGCGGAGAACTAAAGAGGATCGAGATCGCTATGATCATCGCAAGGAGCACGAAGCTTTCGATCTTTGACGAGCCGGAGGCTGGAATAGATCTCTGGAGCTTTAACAGTCTCATAAAGGTTTTTGAAAAGATGCATGAAAAGATAAACGGATCGATACTTATCATTTCGCATCAGGAAAGGATACTCAATATCGCCGATCAGATCATAGTGATATCTGAAGGAAAAGTAAAACAGACAGGAACCAAGGAAGAAGTTTGGCCTGATCTTATGGCAGAGGGGACATGCAGTGTCCTTGCGCAGAAAGTAGGATGATTTATGGATACGATCTCAAAGAATCTTTTAGCTGAGATAGCTGATATACATGAAATTCCTGAGGGCGCCTACAATATTCGCGCCAACGGAAAGCTGCAGAGCAGAAACACCACGGCAAATATCGATATAGTAACAAAAACCGACAAGCCCGGCATAGATATCATCATCGCGCCGGGAACTAAGAATGAGAGCGTTCACATTCCGGTCATAATAAGCGAGAGCGGGCTTACAGATCTTGTCTATAACGATTTCTTTATAGGTGAAGGAGCCGATGTTGTAATAGTTGCCGGATGCGGAATACACAACTGCGGTGATCAGGAATCTGGTCATGACGGAATACATACTTTCCATGTGGGAAAGAATGCAAAGGTGAAATATATAGAAAAGCATTACGGAGAAGCTGACGGAAGCGGCGGAAACATCATGAATCCCACGACCATCGTTGAGATGGATGAGGATTCCTATCTTGAGATGGAGACAACCCAGATAAAGGGAATAGATTCAACAAACAGAGTGACAAAGGGCAGACTTGCCGACAGGGCGACATTTATCGTAAAGGAAAAGATAATGACTCACGGAACGCAGTATGCCTCAACGGATTTTGATGTTCAGCTTGACGGAGTTGATTCAAGTACAAATGTTATATCAAGATCGGTCGCAAGAGGAAAGTCAAAGCAGAAGTTCTTGGCTGCGATAAGCGGAAACAATAAGTGTGCTGGCCACTCGGAGTGTGATGCCATACTGATGGATGATGCTATAGTTACCGCTATACCTCAGCTGACCGCTGCAAATGTTGATGCGAGTCTTGTACATGAAGCGGCGATAGGAAAGATCGCAGGTGAACAGCTTATAAAGCTCATGACTCTCGGACTTACGGAGGAGGAAGCCGAGGAAGAGATCGTGAACGGATTTTTGAAGTAAGGGGCAGTATGTTAAGAAATATAATCTTCGATGTAGGAAATGTGCTTCTTGAATACAGATGGATAGAGGCAATACAGGATACGGGTCTTTCAAGAGAAAAGGCTCTCGATGCGGGAAGCAAGGTGTTTGAAAACAGACTCTGGGTTGAGTTTGATGCGGGAAATATCCTAAAGGATGATCTGATAAAGGAATATGGAAAGCTCTATCCCGAGTATGAGGAGAACATCAGAGAGTTTATCAATAATGCAGACAGGATGCAGCTTCCGAGAGAAGAAGTATGGGAAAGGGTCCATAAGCTTAAGGAGAAGGGATTTAAGATATATCTTTTGAGCAATTATTCCGAGTATCTGTTTAATATCCATACGGAGGGAGTGCCTTTTATGGATGATCTTGACGGACGTCTCGTATCATATGAGATCCACCGGGTAAAACCCGGCAGAGAAATATATGATACTCTTTTGAACAGATATGATCTTGATGCGAGTGAGTGTCTGTTTTTGGACGACAGAAAAGAAAATACCGATACTGCAGAAAGTCTCGGTATAAAAAGCATCACTATTGAAAGCAGACAGCACGTAAACAGCGTGCTTGATGATATACTAAACGGAAAGATCTCATAATCTAGGAACGGCAGTCCAGAATATTCTTCAATTTGCCGTTTAGTTCGTTTCTCAGGGGAGTATCCGCGTCCATTGTTATGGCGGAAGCGGTTACACCCTTTTCTTTTAGAAAACGGCGCAGGGTCTGTTCCGCCTGCAGGAAAATGATCCCTCGCTGATCTGTGTTCTCAACATCCATACGAAGAGAAATGTTATTGTTGGCATAAAGAACTATCTGATATCCGTTGAGTCCTGGGATGTCTTTTAATATGTCCGAAAACTCATCGGTGTGGATCTCAATGTTTTTATCGTTTCCTGTCTTAAAGAGGATGGTATCATCCTTGGCTGATGTAATGCTTATCCAGGGAGATGTATTTCCGCATGGACAGTCCTTGTCATGAAATCTTATATTATCGGGCAGAGTCATCCTTATCACGGGATAGTCTGTCTTATACATGTTTGTGACCAGTATCTTTTTAGGCTTATCTCCTTCTGCGCAGGGTTTTCCTTTTTCATCTGCCTGTTCGAGTATTATCCAGTCATCGTTTACATGAAGATGCCCCATCTGACATTCGCTGGCAACTATTCCAAACTCCGCGCTTGAATAAGTTGCCTGAACCGTGCCTTCAAATGCATCTATGAGTGATGCTCTCAGTTCATCCGTAAGAGCTTCTCCTCCTGCGATTATGAGGATCGGCTTGATAGAAAGATTTCCCAGCTTTTTTTGTTCTAAAAGCTTTTCAAGGGTTGAAGGATATGCCCATAGAAATGCAGGACGAAGCTCATTTAACTGTTTTGTCATCTCATCTATAGGCAAAAAGACGGAAAGCACCGTGGTGGATTTTGACCATGCCGCCTGCTGGAGGGCTCCGTCCGAGGATGAAATGATCACATACCTTGAACCGTGCAGCAGAAAGCGTCTGTAATCAGACGCAAATGTAAATGATCTGACTGTATTTATAGCCTGCGGGATAAAAGAAGGGATTACTTCATCGCTTTGCCAGATATCCTTGTTTGACAGCAGAAAATCACGCTCGACATAAGGCACGTCGCGCATGAAAAAGTTAACGCCGAGATTCTCATAAAGCTTTGCATAAAGCGGGTTGTGCTTTCTTGCAAACGTTACCATCGCATAGAAGCGCTGACGCTTGATCTGGTCACGTTCCTTCGGTGTCATTTTATTGTATTTTCTGACAAGATTTATACTCTCTTTAAGATCTGTTTCTTCCATACGAAGTAATATAGCATGAAAAGGCAAGATAGACAAATACAACCGATAAATGATATAATTGATTTTACGAAAAAGGTGTGAAAGGAGAAGCTATGGATAAACCCGTATTGGTTATTCTGGCAGCCGGAATGGGCAGTCGTTACGGCGGTTTGAAACAGATGGATCCCGTGGATGACAGGGGTCATAAGATAATAGATTTTTCTATATACGATGCAAAGGCAGCAGGCTTTGAAAAAGTCGTATTTATCATAAAGAAAGAGATGGAAGCAGATTTTAGGGAGTGTGTGGGCGATGCCATTTCTAGGCATATGTCAGTCGAGTATGTTTTTCAGGATATCGACGACGTGCCCGCAAACTTTGTGATCCCGCAAGGCAGAGTAAAGCCCTGGGGAACCACACATGCCATTTTAAGATGCAGGGATGCGATAAAGGGTCCGTTCATGGTCATCAATGCGGATGACTACTACGGCAAGCATGGATATCAGCTGATGTATGAATTCCTTTCAGAAACTGCCGATCAGGATGACAGATATGCAATGGTTTCGTATG